>JANLTD010000415.1:0-1748 GCA_031362765.1 Acidobacteriota bacterium
AACCTTCCCGTCCATATCAAGAATCGTAATATCGCCTGCCTGGCGTTCTGTTAAATTAAGTTCAGCCATTTTTTATCTCCTCGTAATAAAATTAAATAATTGATTGCAAATTTTAGATGAAATTTACCAAAAAAATCAAAGTAAAACAAAACTCCTAATGGTTTTTTGTCATTATTACTATCATTCCGCCTTCAATGTGTCGCTGCCATTCGACTTTATCAACAAAATTATGCATAAACAAAATGCCGCGTCCCGATGCTTTTAAAAGATTTTCGGGATTGGTCGGATCGGGAACTCCCGAGACATCAAAGCCTTTGCCGAAATCGCGGATGATAATTTCCATCCGGCCGTCGTGATTGGTCAACGTTACCTCGACCTGCTTAGTTTCGTCGAGTTCGTTGCCGTGTTTGACGGCATTCGCAAGTGCTTCGCGCACCGCCATATCAATGCCGAAAAGAACGTCGTCGCCAAAACCGGCGCCTGATGCAAATGCTGTTGCTTTTTGAACAGCGGCATCAATCGCTTCAATTTTACTGGAGATGGAAAATTTTGTTTCTTTTTCGCCCACCGTTTGTCGATAAATATCGTTCATTTTGACAATAAACTTTACTGTAAGTTTGCGTTTTATTAGTCTTTATGTCAACAACTGAGCCGTTTTTCGCGAAAAATATTCTGACATTAGAGAATATTTGAAATAACCATCCGCGAAGTTCCACGAAGTTTTCACGAAGATTTTTCGCTTTTTTGACATATTTATTGTCGTTTGTCGGTTTAGATTGAAACAAGCGGCAATAAATATGTCAAAAAAAACGAAAAATCTTCATGTCCCCTTCATGAAACGAGCGTGGATAGTTATTTCAAATAATCGTAATTGTTTAGGTCTTTGGTCTTTGGTTTTTGAAAAAAAATTGCCGCTTTGGCGATGAAATTCTCACTAATCCGCTTGTTTTACGGAAATCTTGATCGAAAATCAACGGGTTTCCATTGAAAAAACCAAAAACCAAAGACCAAAAGCCAAAGACCTAAACAGTTACAAATAATCTCTATTAATCGAGTTCGATGCCGAACCTTTCTGCCATTCGGTAAAGCGTTCGGCGGTCAATTCCTAAAATCTCGGCGGTGCGTGCGGTTTGCTTTTGTTTTTTCCAGAACGTGAATTAAATATCGTTTTTCGAGTTCGTCCAGTTTCGGCAAATCGCCGTAAAGCTGCGACAAATGAAAGCGCGTCGCCTGCTGTCGGAATTCGTCAGAAAGAAGCTTGACAGGCAAATCTTCGGTCAGCATTTCGTTGCCGCGAGCCCTTAGCGCGGCATATTCAACCGCCGCTTCGAGTTCGCGAACGTTTCCTTTCCATTCGTAAATCTGCAATGTTTTCAGCGCGTCTGCCGAAAAACGCAAATTTTCCTTGCCGACATTTTTTCGCACTTTGAGCAGGAATTTTTCAACCAGAATCGAAATATCGGTTGTTCGCTCGCGAAGCGGCGGAACCTGCAAAGTGACCACACTTAGGCGATAAAATAAATCTTCCCGAAAGTTTCCGTTTTTGACTTCTTCTTCGAGATTGCGATTGGTCGCGGCAATGATTCGCGCATCAACCTTGCGATTTGAAGTCGAACCGACACGGCGAATCTCGCCTTCCTGAAGAGCGCGAAGCAATTTGACCTGCATTGCCAAACTGGTTTCGCCGATTTCGTCAAGAAAAAGCGTGCCGCCTTCGGCTTCTTCCCAAAGTCCGCGGCGGTCGGCGG
>JANLTD010000833.1:0-1741 GCA_031362765.1 Acidobacteriota bacterium
TACAAAGATTTTGGGCGGGTTTTGCGTTTCTGTGCATTTTGACGACGCTTTTGATAAATAATCCGCTTTGGCGCACTTCCGGTGAACAATACAAAGAAGGCGACATAGCCCGCGAGAGCATCATTTCGCCCGCCGATATTACCGTCACCGACGATGAAGCAACGGACGCAAAACGCAAAGCCGCCCGTGAAAAAATACCGCCGATCTTTCGGCTTGAATCGAACAAGGCAGAACAATCCGTGCAGAGATTTACTTCCGCGTGGGAAAAACTCCGGCGGCACGGCGACACTTCAAAAAACGCTAACGAAAAGCCCGCCGATTCCAGACAATCTAATTCTGACGCAAAAGCCGAAACGCATTGGACCGGCGCGGGCGGCGCGGAAGTCGGCAAAGTTCTGGCTTCGAGATCTTTTAGCCGGAACGAGCTTGATGCCGTCCTGAGCGCGTTGCGTGAAAGTTCCGAAGGCTATATTTACGACGATTCCGACAGACAGTTTTTTCAAAGCGATGTTTCGGTCATTGACCGTTCAAAACCGAATATTGACCAAAAAGTTTCGATGCCCGAAAGCAATTGGATTCCGCTTTCGACGGCGCGAAACAAACTTAAAGAACGAATCAACGGTATAAGAAGCTTTTCGCCAAAAGAAACCGAAGCTTTTTACATTGCAACCGAGACATTGGTCGAACCGAGTGTTTTTCACGACAGCGTCGCCACCGAATCATCGCGTGAATCCGCCGCTACTCAAATTGCTCCGGTCACGATCTCGCTCAAACGAACGCAAAAAATTGCCGATGGCGGAGATATTATCACTTCGGAAGTGCTTTCAAAGATCTTGGCAATTCGCAGTTACAGCCAATCAAGCCGTCAGATCAACCGGTTTTTCGGACTTCTGGCGATCATTTCCGCGCTCTATTGGGTTGCCTGGAAATTTATACAGCATAATCAGATCGGCACGCGCCTGACTTTATCGGTCGAAAAAACTTTCGCGCTCTTCGGTTTCATCATCGTTATTCAAACGATCGTGATGGCAATATTTTTCCGCCTTGCCGAATTTACCGCCGCGCAAAACCTAAAAGCACCGCTCAATGACCCGACGCTCTGGTCGTTTGCTATTCCGTTTGCGACCGGCAGTCTTTTGATCACGCTGCTTGCCGACCGCCGAACCGCGCTTTTCACAGGACTTTTTCTTTCGCTGATCGCCGGTTTGCTGGCACCTAAAGCCCTTGAATTCGTGCTTTTTTCCGCGATTATTTCGGCGGTTGCGGTTTACGGCATCGGTCGTTACCGCTCGCGGCAATCGGTCACGATCGCCGGCGTTTTTGTCGGTCTGGCAAGCGCGGCAACATCGGTCGCGCTGATCGGCTACACACAGCAGCCTTTTATTTTGAATACCATTTTGCTGGCAATTGCGTGCGGTTTAATGAGCGGTTTGATAACTGCCGCCGTGACCGCTGTTTTGCTGCCGCTTTGTGAATCGTTATTCGGAATTCTGACCGACGTTAAACTGCTTGAGCTTTCAAACGCCGATCTACCCGTTCTTGGTCAGCTTGCGCTTCGCGCGCCTGGAACGAATCAGCACAGCCATGCGGTCGGTCAATTATCTGAAGAAGCGTGCCGCACGGTCGGAGCCAACGGATTACTCGCACGGATCGGCGCGCTTTACCACGACATCGGCAAAACGGCCGCGCCGGAGCATTTTGTCGAAAATCAATTGGCGAAAAATCCGCACGACACTCTCAA
>JANLTD010000432.1:0-2236 GCA_031362765.1 Acidobacteriota bacterium
CCGGTGTCGAGCGTGCCAAAGGTTTGGCAACCTGTCTGGCGGACGACGCGGCGAATGTTTATGTTGTCCTGACGGCTCGCGGACTCAACGAAAATATGCACATTGTCGCCCGCGCTGTCGAGGAACAAGCCGAACCGAAACTGATCCGCGCCGGTGCCAACCGCGTCGTCGCACCTACCATCATCGGCAGTCAATCAATGGCGCGTGCGTTGCTGAGACCCGCGATCGCCGATTTTATGGATTCGATCGTCGCCGAAACACTCGATCTCGTGTTCGAGGAAGTCGCCATCAATGACCATTCAATATACATCAACAAAAAGCTGCGCGAAACAAATTTCAGTAAAGACTTCAGCCTGATCGTGATCGCTATCCGGCGAAAATCGGGCGAGCTTTATTTTCACCCGACCGGCGAATCGGTCATCGAAGAGGGCGATTTACTGATCGTTGTCGGCAAAGCCGAATCGGTGCATAATCTTGTCGAATCGAACAAATGAGAAGAGGAGATGAGGAGACGAGGAGACGAAGAGATGGTGAGACGGTGAGATTTTGTTGGTAAAATCAATTCTTATTTTTTTTCCTTTTACCTTTTACCTTTTGCCTTCACAACTTTTGCCTTTTTACTTAAAAATCTCGTTTTCTCCTTTTCTCCTCCTCTCCTCTTCTCTATACTTTCAGTATGAAAGTTCTCGTCACCGGCGGCAGCGGATTTCTGGGAACGCATGTCCGCGAATATTTTGGAGCCGAAGATTTTTCGCGCCGCTCAAATCTCGATGTTTTGAATTTACAGGATGCGCAAATCGTGCAGGATTATGATGTCGTCATTCATCTTGCCGCAACGCTCGACAAATCGCCTGAAAATGCCGGAAATGTTTTTCTGACAAACGTCGAAGGCACGATCAATCTTTTGCGTTCGATGCGCACAAATTCGGTCTTTGTCTTTGCTTCGACAAAAGACGTGTACGGGCGTTTTGCCGATAATTACGCGGAAGTTCCCGAAAGTTGCCCGATCGTCTATGCGGGACAGAGCGCGCTGGAATGGTCAAAACATATCGCCGAAAGATACTGTGAATATTACGCTTATCAAAACGATTTTCGTTCGTGCATCTTTCGCCTTTCGACAATTTACGCCCGAAATTCCGATGCCAATGCGCCGAATTTCGTAACACATTATGCCGACGCGATAAATTTTGGCGAAACATTGCGGCTTCCCGCTAACGGCACGCCGCGCCGCGATTTTCTCCACGTCAAAGATTTTGCCAAAGCGTGCGAGGCCTTTATTGATTCGGCGCTCCGCCACGGCACATACAATCTCGGCGGCGGTGCAAAAAATGCTCTGAGTCTGCGCAATTTGGTCAAAACCCTTGAAGAAGTTTCCGGTCTGCAAGCCGTCATTGACGAAGAAAATCCCGCGCCCGCGCCCGTGCCGATGAATTACGTTTCAGATCTGAGCCTGATTACCCAAGAACTCGATTGGAAGCCCGAAGTCGTTTTGGAAGAAGGGTTGAAGACGTTGTTTTTTTAAAGGAAAGACGCAGAGGCGCAAAGATTTTTTTAGTTTGTTTTAGCGGATTAGTAATGCGTCAGTAAAAAGTCAGGAGTTCATATTTCAACAAAAGAAGGCGTAAAACAACCCTTCCAGACCTCAAATTTGCTGTCAGTAGATTGATGATCTTTCAACTTTTCTCAAATAATCGGTTTTCACTATTTCCTTTTTCATATAAATGTGTCGGCTGGGAGCGCAGGCAGCCTTGCCTGCCCGTTCCAGCGAAGCGTCGAACGGCAACGCCCGTTTACCTTAAAAGTTAAAGGTATTTGGAAAACTGCGCCATCTGCGCTTTTGATTAACTCAAACATTTTAGGTAATCGAAGCGTGCGCGTTCTTGCGCTTCGCTGGAACGCTTGCAGGCAAGGCTGCCTGCGCTCCCAGCTTTATTCGTTTGCAATTTCCTGAATTGCCGTTTCAATTTTTTCAATTTCCGAATCAGTTAATTCGGGAAAGTCTTTTTGGCGTTTGTTTTTTGACAGTATGCAGCGATTTTGCAGAATGAATCGGACAAGCAAAGAAGCGCGGCGGTCGGGCATATCAATTGTTTCGCGGACGGCTTGCATTGCCGCGTCGAAGATTTGTAAGAATCGTAACTCTTCCGTTAAATCGCTTTTGACAGTTTCGGCGACGCAAGTATAAAGAAACTCGGCAAATGCGGTTGCGTCCCAAAAGCGGTAGAGATTTACCGTT
>JANLTD010000449.1:0-6236 GCA_031362765.1 Acidobacteriota bacterium
CGATGCGCGGCGGCTTGAAGGGCGCAAATGGTTTGAAATGGTCGAGGTTTTCACGGGCGATCTGGAAAACCGCGAGGAAATTTCACGCGCCGTCAAAGATGTGGACGCGGCTTATTTTCTGGTTCATGCGATGAACGAAGGCGGCGATTTTGCCGAGCGTGAAAAGACGATCGCCGAAAATTTCGCGCGTTCCGCCCAAGACATAGAAAAGATAATTTATCTCGGCGGACTCCTGCCCGAAGGCAATGTTTCCGAACATCTGAGCAGCCGTGCCGTGGTCGGCGAGATATTGCGAAAGAACGGCAAAACGACCGAGTTTCGCGCCGGACCGATCATCGGTTCGGGTTCGGCATCGTTTGAAATGGTGCGTTATCTGACCGAAAGAATTCCCGTGATGGTCGTGCCGCGTTGGGTCAAAAACGAAGTTCAGCCGGTCGCGGTGCGCAATGTTATCGAATATCTGATAGCCGCTTTGGAACGCGAACCGCTCGGCGTCGTGGACATTGGCGCTGACGTACTGCCATTTCGCGGAATGATGGAAATCTTCGCCGAAGTGCGCGGTTTACGGCGGATCATCGTGCCGGTGCCGGTTTTAACGCCGCTTTTGTCGGGTTTGTGGGTTGGGTTGGTGACGCCGATCCCGAATTCGCTCGCCGTGCCGCTTGTTAAGGGCATCATCAATCCGGTGTTGGCCGACACAAGCAACGCCGAAAAATATTTCCCGGAAATTAAGCCGATCAATTACCGCGATGCCGTCGCTTTAGCTCTCTCGAAAATTAACGAAAAAGCGGTCGAGACTCGTTGGAGCGGTTCTTACGGCGACGACGACGCAACCTATCGTCTGACCGACCGCGAAGGAATGATTCGAGAAGTCCGCACCGTTTTGACCGATGCTTCAGCCGAATCGGTTTACCGGAGCTTTACCTCAATCGGCGGCGACAAAGGCTGGCTGACGTGGAGCTGGGCGTGGAAACTGCGCGGTTTACTGGACAAATTGGTCGGCGGTCCCGGGCTTTCGCGCGGGCGCCGTCATCCCACCGAGCTGCTCGTCGGCGAAGAATTGGATTTCTGGCGTGTCGAAGATCTAAAGAAAAACAAGTTAATGCTTCTGCGGGCAGAAATGAAAGTTCCGGGCAAGGCGTGGCTGCAATTTGAAGCCGTCCCGCAAGACGGCAAAACACAATTGATCCAAACAGCGATGTTTGCGCCGAAAGGTCTGTTCGGTTTTCTCTACTGGTATGCCTTTTATCCGGCGCATTTTTTTATTTTTGAGCAAATGGCGCAAAGAATTGCACTTGGCGCGGAAGTTCTTGAAAGCGATAAAATCGTGGCAGAAATGCCCGGAACAACTTGATCCTTCCCCGCAAAACATAACTACTGGCTTATGATCATAAGCCAGTAGTTATTTTTATTGTTTTCCAAATGCAATTATGGGTTGAAAGGTGTATTTTCAGCGAAATATTCGTGACTGTCGGCGTTGTCAATCGCTTTTACCGGATCACTGATCGCCAGACTTTGGGCACCGGATTGTCCGTAAACCCAATCGTCCGTTCCCGCAACAACCGTAAAATGACTGGTTTCGTGAACCAGCGTTCCCGCTTTTGAATCCGTTCCGGTTTGCGGCGCTTGCCAGTAAACACTGCACAGATAGATCGTATATGGTTGATTCGGATAAACATACGCGTAATAGCGTTTTTTACAGCCGCAATCAAAGGTCATCGAAGACGTTTCCATCGCATTTTTGATGGCCGAAAAATGACTTGTGACCGTGCTGTAACGGCTTGCATTATAAACGCCGAACCAGGTTGTATAACGCGCTCCGGCTGTTCCGGATTGCAAGTAAGTCAAAGCATTCGACGAATAAATGGCCGCATCGTTTCGAGCCGTTAAAATACTCGATTGCTGTGAAGCCGTGCATTTTGCAGTGAAACTGCTTGAACCGCTAACGGCCGCCGGAGTGACAGGTTCAGGTATTTTCGCCGCTCGTCCTTCAACAAAAACAATGCCGGTGCCGGATTTTAAGCCTTCGGTCTGATTGCTCAATGCGCTTCCCTTTTGAAATAGATTCAAAGCAGCAACATCGAAATTGATCGCATATTCGCCGGACACCGAAAAATCATAATAATCCGCCAAATTTACTGTTCTGGTGATGCTTTCTCCGGCTCTCAGACGAAAATAATCGGCATCGGTCGGTTGCGGACGTTTATAATGAGCGCCAATGTATTCAACATCCTGACCATCGCGTCGGAGAGCAAACAGCGGCTCTTCAACACCATCAATCGGTGTGTACCATTTGAGCAATTTGATCGTGCTTTTTGAGTTGTTCGTGATGGTTACATCAACCATCACACCATCGTTTGATAAAAACGAGCTTTTTCCGAAACTCAAAGACACATCCGCAGTTCCTTTGGCAAAAACGCTCAAAGTAAATGTGAAAAATACGGCTGCGATTGCGAAAACAAGAATTATTTTATTCTTTTTCACTAAAGATTCCTCCTGAATTTTGTTGTTTTGTTTGATAAAATTTTATTAAACCAATGGCAGTTTTGCGTAAGTTATAGCATTTTGCGCTATAATATGCAATTTGATTTCGGTTAAGCCTTAATAATTCTTGGATTAATATTATGAATATCAGTTACAACTGGCTGAAAGATCTAGTTGAGATAAGTTTGCCGCCCGCTGAGTTGGCGAAGAAATTGACAGATGCTGGTTTGGCGGTCGAAGGAATTCACGCGTTCGGCGACGATTTTGTGTTTGACATTGACCTGACATCGAATCGCGGCGATTGTCTTTCGCATCTTGGTGTGGCGCGTGAAATCAACGTAATTCAAAGTTCAAAATTCAAAATTCAAAATTACGAAGACCAAACGCCCACGACCGAAAACCAAGATCTCGTCGCGATTGAGGACGCTGACCTTTGTCATCGCTTTACGGCGCGGATCATTCGCGGTGTCAAGATCGGCGCGTCGCCCGAATGGCTGGTCAAGCGTCTTGAAGCCGTTGGCGAACGTTCGATAAATAATGTCGCGGACATCACGAATTTCGTGATGCACGAACTCGGACAACCGATGCACTCGTTTGATTTGAATAAGTTAGAAGGAAACCGAATCGTCGTTCGCCGGGCGCGAAACGGAGAAACAGTTAAAACCCTGGACGAGGTCGAACGAAAACTCGACGAAACAATGTTGGCGATCTGCGATGCCAAAAAACCGGTCGCGGTCGGCGGCGTGATGGGCGGCTATGATTCTTCGATCACCGAAGAAACAACGGATGTTTTGCTCGAAGTCGCGTATTTCGATCGTGAATCAATTCGCCAAACATCGCGCAAGCTCAAGCTTTCAACGGAAGCAAGCCATCATTTCGAGCGCGGAGTTGACATCGAAAACCTGATTCGCGCTTCAAACCGCGCCACTGATTTGATCTGCCAACTCGCCGGCGGAACTGCCGAACACTTTGCGGACGTTTATCCGACAAAATTCACTCCGAACGAAATCGAATCGAAAGATATTCAATTCGCCGTCAAAAGATTAACAGGCTTAGCCGTTAAGTTTGAAGAAATTCTCAGAATTTTGAATTCTTTGGGCGTCAGTTCGAAAATCAATCCTGATTCCCGAATCTTTACCGCGCCGACGTGGCGGCACGATCTGGCGATCGAAGAAGATCTGGTCGAAGAAGTTGCGCGGGTTGTCGGCTATCACAAGATCGGCGAAGAATTACCGCCGGCTTTCGGCGCGGGCGAGTATCAGCCGAATGAAACGCGGAAATTTCATCTTCGGCAAACATTATCGAATCTGGGTTTTGATGAAGCGATCTCGTACAGTTTTATTGATTCAAAAACCGACGAAACTTTTGCACTGATCCCGGATTTTGTTCACGAAACCCTCGATGAAAAATATGTAACGCTCCGCGATTCGATCATCGAAGGCGCGGTTCGGATGCGCCCCAGCTTACTTTCCGGTTTATTGGACGCGGTTCGCACTAATCTCAATTTTCAGAACCGCAACCTAAGACTTTATGAGATCGGCAAGGTCTTTTCGGCTTCGTCAAAAGAAAACGATTTACCGAATGAACGTGAACTTCTCGCGCTGGTTTTGACCGGCGGCGAAGTTTTTGAAAATAAAGCGATGACCATTCGTGAATTTGATTTTTATGACGCCAAAGGCTCGCTCGAAAGCGCAATAGGCGCGACCAACGCGCCCAAACTTGCATTTGCGGCGAAAGACGCGAAGCACCTCTGCAAAGGACAATCAGCCGAGGTACTGCTGAACGGCCGAGCGGTCGGGACGATCGGACGATTGAATGACGAGATCGCCGCCGCTTATAAATTCAGACAACCCGTATTTGTTGCCGAACTTGATTTGCAGACCGTTTTAAATGAGAAGGAACAGACGATCTTGTATCAACCGCTTTCGGTTTATCCTTCAATGGAACGAGATGTTTCGCTGCTCGTCAAACGAACCGTTTCTTTTGCCGAAATCAGGCAATCAATCGAAATACAAGGTTTTGAGCTTTTGAAAAAGATCCAATTCGTTGATGTATATGAAGGCAAAGGCATCGCCGACGACGAACGTTCGCTGACGATCCGGCTTGTTTATCGAAGTGAAGAGCGGACGTTGATCGAGACGGAAGTCGAAACCGTTCACGACCAAATTTTGAAAAGAACTGAAGAAACATTTGGTGCAAAACAGAGATTTTGAAAAAAAGTTTAATAAAAACTTGAAGTTTTCGCCAAAAATTTACATAATCTATTCGCAACAACAGCAAAATTTGGGGAGAAAGCAATGAACGGTCTTGCAGGTATGGAAAAATTCTCGCATCTTGAGGATAAGATTTATTTAACGATCGAAAATGTCAAAAAGATGCGCGACGAAAAAGATAAACTGGAAAACGAGCTTCGATCTTTAAGGCACGAGGTCAGCAGTCTTTTGGGCGAGAAAAATCGGCTCGAAGTAAAAATTGAAGATCTATTGACCGAACGCGATGCGATTCAGTTAAAGGTCGAAGCAATGCTTGACGCAATTACGATCATCGAACCCGATGTTGCTGAAGCCTTGGCGAGGTAAGCTAAATGATTGGTAGTAGAGGGAAAACTGACGTGACGGAACAATCAATCAGGGTTGAAATTTACAATCAAACTTATAATATTCGTTCCGATGGCGGTAACGAATATATCATGCTTCTCGCCGAGTATGTCGACGGAAAAATGCGTGAGATAGCTTCGGGCGCGTTGACAGTGGATTCGCTGAAAGTCGCTATTTTGGCGGCTTTGCACATTGCCGACGAATTTCATCAATTAAAAAGCACCCAGGAACAAAACGATGCGCAGCTCGCCTCCCGGAGCGCGGAAATGACCGAGATGCTTGACCATGTCCTCAAACATAAAGACATCAATCCACAGGAATTTGAGACCGAGCAATAAGAATTTTTCTGCTTTTGATTTGTTAAAATTGCGAAAAGTCCAACAAACTTCAGGTTGTTGCGTCCACTAATTATTACAAACAGATGTTACGCAAAGTAGTTTCGGTCGCTGAAGGCGACATCAGAATTTCAAGTTTGCTTAACATGAGTTACAAAGACTAATCGCCAAACTGTAGCTCTACATTCAATCTTGAGACGTTCATTAAAAAGACAGGTTCCTTCATTACTTTCAGAATCAGCAAAGGAATATGTAAAAAATAAGTTGTAACGATTTGAAAAAAGCTACCTCATCGTTTAGAGGCGGTCTATGAGCGCTGTTGGTCAAATTTAGACGGTTGGCGGTCATAGACCGCCTCTAAATGACCTTTATAATTTACTTTTTATACGTTCCTAAAAGCTATCATTTGATAGCTTTTAGCTGATTTTTTGATACTCAATAGATCCAAATTTGTAAAAAAAGCCTGTGCTGATAACGCATTAAAGTTATTTGAGGATTCTTGGACTTTTGCCTGAAACCGCTGAAATAATGGATAATTGATAATTGATAAATATGCTTGACGGGCAACCGAATTTATCCATTATCCTTTATCAATTATCCAATATGCGCAGTAGTATTTTTTGATGATTTTCTGAAATTTGGACCTACGGATGCTCTTTATATCGAGCAACCAGATATAAGTTAATAAATATGCGGAAATTAGTTGTCTGCTTTATCTTTGCAATTTCAATCTTTATTCAATCACAAGTATGTTTGCGCCCTGTTTTCGCCCAAACCACTGATACCCGTCAAGAGATGCTTCGCGGTTCGATCACACCGG
>JANLTD010000489.1:0-3297 GCA_031362765.1 Acidobacteriota bacterium
TCTTATCAGATGTTTTGACGGAATGATTATTTTTGAAGTCAAAACTTTTCCGGAATAATTATTTGGTTTTTTTGAAAATTATTATGCGCTTCTCGAACAAGTTCGCCTTTTCACACATCGTAATCCGCAGCTGTGCGACAGGGAACCGGACCGATCCGGAACGATTACAGTTTTTCGAAAACTCTCGGTAATGCGTCAGTGAAAAGTTACAAAAAGATCTTCTGCCTACGCGCACACTCGAAAGAAACGAAAAAATCTTTTTATATTTTAGGTTTTCGTTTTTTTCGTATGTGCGCGCACGCAAAGTTAATTTATCAGTGCAGGGGTTTCCAATAAAACTTTTGCCTTCAAAACTAGTGGTTTTTAGAAATTGCCTCCAACTTTAGGTCGAAGATCGCCTGGAATTTGACCTACGGCTTTGGCCACAGTAGGAGAAAACAAATCATTCATCCTTATGGCTTTAGCAAAATTAAGCTAACGCCAAACTGAATTTTACTTCTTATCAGAAATTCTGCTAAAGCCTCTGCTTTTGATTCACCTCGCCTCCGACTAAAGTTCGAGGCAATTTATTTTTACGAGAAAGCGCGGAACTTATTAGTGAGGCATCACCACTTTCTAAAGAAAGAAATTGACTTATAGGAAACATATCAGCAACCGTTTTTTGTCGAACTTAAATATTTGTGTGTAAGAATTTTGCAATTCGCATTTTTTTGGCATAATTTCATCTAAATGAACATTTTTTCTTCATCTGATTTTCGCCTTTTCGCCTTTTATCTTTTATTGATCGGCGTCGCTTGCAGTCCGATTTGGGCGGTTGATTATTTCGTCAATCAAGATGGTTCGGGACATCTTTACGGTTCATATTTAATGCTCGAACTTCTCAAAGGAAATTCTTCTGTCAGCGCAATTTTTTCCTTTAATTCAATTTCTTTACCGAATTCGAGCGGTCACTGGCTGATGGTTTTGCTTCTTAATTTTTTCTCTGCTTTTACAACTACAAAAATTATTGTAACTCTGACGTTTGCCGGTTTTGTCGCTTCGGTCGGTTGGCTGCGGCTGAAAACCGGCGGACGCGACGGCCTAAAAACAAGTCTTTTAATCGGGGCGGCAATTGGTTTTAATTGGCTTTGGTTTTTGGGTTTTTATAATTTTATCATCGGAGTTATTTGCTTTTCGTTCACAATCGGTCTTTTTTACAATTGGCGTGAGAATTTAGACTTAAAGCGTTCAATAATGCTCTCAGGATTACTTTTGATCGTTTATTTCAGCCATCTCGTCAGTTTCGCAATTCTGGCCGGATGCATTTTTCTGTTAACGATTTCTGCCTCAACGTCACGTCTTAAAAAAAATCTTATCTGGATTTTTGTTGCGTTTTTACCCGTTTTACCGCTTGCTTTGATTTACAAATCGCTGAGCGTGAGCGGCGGCGGTTTTTCCCCGGTTTGGCGAAGCCTGGAAAATCCTTTTTCCTTGATGAGTTGGTTTTCTCAAATCCGGACAGCTGATCCATTTATTATTATCTCTCGCAAAATGTTCCCGTTTTCATCTGCAAAGTCAGAATTTTTGCCGATCTTTACCCCGATTTTGTGGATTTTTCTTTCTTTTTGTTCGTTGACCATCGCCACTCTTTTTAAAAGAGACAAACTCTTTCGTTCAAAAAATGGTTTCATATTTATTTTTTTGTTTTTGGGATGTGTTTTTGCGGCGGTGTTTGCGCCCGACGATTTTGGTCTGACAAACGGCAGCATTTTGCGAGAACGGATTCTGTTGTGCGGACTTATTTTGTTTGTTCCGCTATTTCAGGCAGATAACTCTTTTTTGTTGAAAAGATTCGCGCAAATCTGTTTGATATTCGTAATTCTTTTTCAAACGACGGCAGTTTGGGAGTATTCACTGCAAACCAACCGTGAAGCCAAAGAATTTCTTTCCGCCCGATCGGTAATTGCTGAGAATGATTCAATTGCATCGGTTGTTCTAATCGAAGACGGTTTGCGATTTCATTCACTGCCGATGACGCAGATGACTAATTATCTGGGCTTCGGCAAAAATATTATTGTGTGGGATAATTATGAAGCTGGACATTATTTGTTCCCGATTATCGCCAAGAATCCGGCGGATAAGCAATTTATCTTTGATCTGACAACTTCAAATGTATTTTCAATAAATAATCCCTCTGAGAAGTTTGATGAAAAGCTGTCCAAACTTGATTCAGTGTTTTCAAACAACCCTGTAAAAATTAAAACGCTGATTGTTTGGGGAACCGACGCACGAGTCGAAGCCGTGATATTTAAGTGGTTTGAAGCTCAACCATTTTTTGAGAACGGTCATATTCGGCTGTTTCATTCAAAATAACTATTAATTGCTGATATTTCGGTCCACATAAAATCCAGGCTCAATTGTATTTGCAACTCAATAAATATTTTGGCTTTGACAATTTGCTCTCAAAGCCTAAAATTATCTATTTTAGCAAGTCATTCAAAAATAATTCTTTATGAAAAAAATACTTATCACAGGCGGTTCGGGATTGGTTGGTCGGCATCTCAGAGAGATTTTGCCCAATGCGACCTACATTTCGTCAAAAGACTTTGACCTCTCTTCTGAAAACGATGTCAAAGATCTCTGCGAACAAGACTGGGAACATATCGTTCACTTGGCAGCAAGAGTTGGCGGAATTATCGAAAACATCAGTTTTCCGGCTGAATTTATCGAGCAAAATTTGCTGATGAACACGCTTTTATTGAAATATGCACGGCTCAATAACGTTCCGCGTCTGACGGCAATTCTTTCGACTTGCATTTATCCGGATGTTTATGAAAATTACCCGTTGAAAGAAGAAGATCTGCACAAAGGCGAACCTCAGAAATCAAATTTTGCATACGCAATTGCCAAACGCTCGCTGGCAGTACAGATTGATTCTTACAACGCGCAATATCAAACAAAATATAATTACTTGATTCCGTGCAATCTTTTTGGCGAATACGATAAGGTGGACGAGAAGAAAAGTCATTATCTGACCGCCCTTTTGGGAAAGATCATCAAAGCCGAACGAGACGGCACAAAAAAGATAAATCTGCTCGGAACCGGTAAACCGCTTCGCCAATTTATGTATGGCGGTGATCTGGCGAGAACAATCAAACATTGTATTGAGGGCGATATAAATGAATCTTTCAATGTCGCTGTCGATGAAAATCGAAGCATCCGGGAAATTGCCGAAATTGCTCTGAAGGCTTGTGGTCATGAAGATTTCGATTTAATTTTTGACCA
Source organism: Acidobacteriota bacterium (assembly GCA_031362765.1). GTDB lineage: Bacteria > Acidobacteriota > Blastocatellia > Pyrinomonadales > Pyrinomonadaceae > JAFDVJ01. Next base: position 3,265 of record JANLTD010000489.1, read on the forward strand.
AACATCGCCTGACGGGCAATTTAGAAAAGATGT
>JANLTD010000503.1:0-6234 GCA_031362765.1 Acidobacteriota bacterium
GATGAGCATAACATCACCGTTGAATTGGCCGGCGAATTGATTCTCTCAGCCCTTGGAAAAACAATTTTATAATGGGGAGTGGAGAGTGAAGAAATTTGGTTTTTACTCTCCACGCTCCACTCTCCATTCTCCACTCTAAAGAAAATCTATGAATAAAATCAAAATCGGTATAGTCTTCGGCGGACGTTCCGGTGAACACGAAGTCTCGATTCGCTCGGCTAAAACAGTTATTGAGCAAATTGACAGGAATAAATACGACGTTGTTCCGATCGCCATTACAAAGGATGGAAAATGGCTTAATCCGGTTGAATCTATCGCCTTATTTCCGTATCAAACTCAAGAATTATTGTTGGATGAAATCGGAAAGTTTTCAAGTAGTTCGATCGCTTTTGCCGGAGATACGAAATACCCTGGATTAATAAAACTTGAAACTCAATTCGGTGAAGAACGGGTTGAAAAACTGGACGTTGTTTTTCCCGTCTTGCACGGAACTTTTGGAGAAGACGGAACTATTCAGGGATTGTTTGAAATGTCCGATATTCCATACGTCGGCTGCGGTGTTTTAGCTTCTTCGTGCGGGATGGACAAGGCCTTTATGAAGATTTTGTTTCGTGATGCCGGATTGCCAATCTGTAAATATGTCTGGTTTTTACGACGTGAATGGGAAGCGAGCGATGAGGCGACCATCGACCAGATCGAGGCACAACTTGGCTATCCGTGTTTCGTCAAACCGGCAAATTTAGGTTCATCGGTGGGAGTTTCGAAAGCAACTGATAAATTATCGCTGCGCGAAGCCATTTCTCTTGCCGCCCGTTATGACCGGAAAATAATTGTCGAAGAATGTCTGGATATGCGCGAGATCGAATGTGCGGTGATGGGGAACGAAAATCCGCGGGCGAGCTTGCCGGGTGAATATCTGATCCGCGACGACAATAAGAAATTTCTCGATTACACAGAAAAATACGCCGGAACAGGCAACAATGAATTTGTTGTGCCGGCGCCTATTTCTGAAGAATTAACAAAGAAGATCCAGCAGATGGCGATCACAGCCTTTAAGGCAATTGACGGTGCGGGTTTTGCGCGGGTTGATTTCTTTTTGCGAAACGATACCGGCGCCTTACTGGTCAATGAGATCAATACTATTCCCGGATTGACCGATGCTTCGGGTTTTCCGAAAATGTGGGCTGGTACAGGTATTGAGTTTTCACAGGTAATTGACGCGCTGATAACTTTAGCAATCGAATGGCACAAAGATAAGTCGAGGAATAAAACGAGTCAATAAAACTCAATTGATTCGATTTAGCTTTACCATAATTTCTTAAACCCCACCTTTTATGAAATGACAAAAAACTTAATTTCCAGAATAGAATCCTGAAACTCGATCGCTTAAATGCTCATGGAACTGACATTTTAACAAAAGTTCGGCTGAAGAAAGGACCATTCGTCTCAAATATAAAAATTCATAATAAAAAAAGAACTTATATGTGTGTCACCGCACGGATAAGTTCTTTTATCTTGGTTATTTTTAAGTATAAGTGCGAATTATTTTGAAGAAGTCTGAATGCAACTTTAATATTGCATTCGGATTGTCCCACTTGAAAGCTAAGTTTTTTGTGGTATTTTTTTGAATAAAGACCTGCTTTCTTATATTTTACCAACTATTGCTTCCAAATGTTCGATAACGATTATTCTTATTGATACTCGAACAATCTATTGAAGGACAGCCGGTAGAATAAAGTCAAATGCCCTCCATTTTATTAATTGCCGAGTTTTATTTGACTAAAGATTAAATAGGATTTAGCCGGAACAGCGCGGCAATCCATTGGTTAAACTCATGGAGATTCTTCTGAAATCACTATTAAGACATATCGCCGGGAATTTACGTAAAATCTATCGGCACACCAAAGATGTTTTTCCGAAATTTTCATCAACTGAATGTTTGGTTATTTTTTGCACTATTGTTTTGTTGTTGTTCGGGCAGCCGGCCGTGGCAAAAGCAAGAACTGACGCCGGATCGGTCAAAGGAGTAATTAGAGCTCTGGCGGATGGTCAATCAACCTTGATTGCAGGAGCAAATCTTACTTTGTTCAACAAAAATACACCGAATCAACCGATAAAAACTGTCTCCGATGCGGCGGGTGATTTTCTATTCGATAATCTTCCGGCGGGCGATTATTTGCTGACCATCGAAGCTCCCGGATTTGCAAGTGTGATCAAGGACATTAACTTGCTTTCGGGCGCTTCGCTTTTACTTGAAATTGATTTGACCGCGACAGTGAATGAAAATGTTACGATTCGGGAGGAAGAAGGATTATTAAGCACTTCGGAAACGGCGACATCGAATATAGTCCGTTCGGAAACGTTGAAAACACAGCCACTCCGCACCGAAACTTTTCAAAGCGCGATTGCTCTCACGCCAGGCGTCATTCGTGACGGTTTCGGTAACGATTTTTTGAAAGGAACACGAGTCGGACAAAGCGGTTATACTGTGAACGGCGTAGATGTGACCGATCCGGGAACCGGAAAACTAGCGTTTGAAATTCCGCTCGAAGCCGCAGGAAGCGTAGAAGTTGAAGAAAACCCTTATTCCGCCGAATTCGGTCGCTTTACCGGCGGAGTGACGAATTTGCAAACAAAAGGCGGTAGTGAAAAATTCAAAATTTCCGCCGCGAGATTCTTCCCGACTCTCCATAATATATTTTCCACAACTGTGGATTCTTTTCGTCCTCGCTTAACCTTTAGTGGGGCTCTCATACCGAAGCGTTTGTATTTTCTGCAGTCGTTTGAATATCGGTATTCGACATTTTTTACCCCGAGTCTGCCGAAAGCGGAAAATCAATCGGTTCAGGAAGGTTTTAATTCATTCACGCAGATTGATTGGAGCATCAACAAAAATAATTCACTGAAACTAAACGCCGCAATTTTTCCGCAGAAAGTTCGGAACGTTGGGCTCGATACTTTCAATCCTGAAGTGACCACGCCAAATTACAAACAGCGAGGAATTCTAATCTCTGTTGCTGAACAGTCCGTATTTAAAAACACATCGTTTTTATCGTCGGAAATCAGTTTTAAAACCTTCGATGTTGAAGTTTTCGCCAAATCGGATGAGCCGTTCAATGTCGCGCCCGAAAACAACAGCGGCGGCTATTTTGCTGACACGCGCCGCCAAACCAACCGAATTCAGTGGAAGGAAACCTATTATTCACGCCAGTTTAATTTTTGGGGACAGCACTCGCTGAAAACCGGCTTTGAATTCGATCACACCAATCTCGACGGGCAGCTTCGCTACAGTTCGATTTTTAACCGCCGCACTAATGGAACTTTGGCGCAGCGAGTTGATTTTACGAATTCTGTGCCGCTCAATTTCCGTTACTACGAAATCACCGCCTTCGTGCAGGATCGTTTTGTCGTCAGTCCGACATTGACTCTGGATTACGGTTTACGTTTCGACCACGATGGCGTATCAAAAAGAAACAATTTCGCACCACGGTTTTCGTTTCTTTTTTTGCCGCTTAAAAATGACCGCACAATGATTCGCGGCGGTGTCGGCATTTTCTATGATCGTTCATTGTCATCAGCCGGATTTTTTGATTCTGAAACAATTGATGATAGTGTCGATCCGGCCGCTGAATTCGAGCAAGTGCCTGATCGCATTGTCACTGATTTCGATGCAAACGGTATTACGATCATAGGCGCCCCACGCTTTTTTGAAATGCGGATTGGTGAGCCACTTCGCACACCGCGCAGCGTCCGCTGGAGTATTTCAATTGATCGCGGAATCACAAAAAGTTTGACTGCCCGCGTTGGGTTTTTGGAAAGATTTACAAAAAATGACCTGCTGATCGATCCGCTTATCGGGACCGGAAATCTTGGGAAACTTTTATTGAACAGTCGCGGACGTTCGCGCTACGACGAATTACAGTTTTTGCTTTCTTACAACAACGAAAAATCAGGTCACTGGAATGCGTCATATGTTATCTCTCGCGCCCATGGCGATTTGAATACAGCGGATAAATTTCTGAGCGATGCGCCTTCATACGTTGTACGCCCGAACGAATATGGGAAACAGCCTTTCGCCGCGACCCACCGTTTTCTATTTTACGGACAAATTGATGTTTCCCAAAAATATAAAATTCGGATCGCACCATTGTTTGAAATGAGAAGCGGTTTCCCGTTTTCAGCTAACAACGAACGGCTCGATTTTGTCGGCGCAAGAAACGGAGCCGGACAATTTCCGCTTTATATTTCGCTTGATTTGCAGGTCACAAAGGGAATAAAACTTCCATTTTTTAAAGATAAACGCGCCCGCGTCGGTGTTGCCTTGTTCAATTTAACAAATCATTTCAACCCAAGGGATGTGCAGACCAATTTAACAAGTCCAAATTACGGAAAATTTTATAATTCACTTGGAATGTCGGTCAAAGCAAAATTCGATATTGATTTTTAATTCAAATCGGAGAACTTTTACTCTTAAGATAACCTCAGATCGGGATAAGAAAAAGATGCCCTCGGAAGTCACGGTACACGTTGAAATTAGGGTAAAACCTGCCAAAGTTTTGGAGTTTTTGAATGGAGCGTAATATTTTTCGTGTTCTTCTGCGTATTCTGCGGGCAATAATTCTAATCCCGAACTCAGTTTAAGATAATGATAACATCAGTAGTTTTGTGATTTTAAGGTTACTTTTCTTTGGTCGCATTGTAGCCTTTTCTAGTTCTGATATTTAAATCGGTTTTGTTGATCTTAATTTCAATCGTCCGCCATTTTCCGTCTTTGGCGGTGTTGGTCGGTTGATAGCCGAGTGTATATTGAACGCCCAGTTCGTCAACGATATTTTTGAATGCTTCGCGCAAGGCAACGCCGCCGGGCGTTGCGACAAATTTTCCGCCCGATTTTTCGGCGAAGTTTTTTAACGCGCCCTGACTTTGCATCCTTTCTTTGCCGCTTGTGTCGATTGCCGACATATCAACTGTATAAATTGTTGCATTGGCAGAAAGCGCGGCTTTTAAGGCTTTATCGGCTGAACGCCCGCTTTGCGTGTCGGCGCCGTCAGAAAGAACAATAATTGCACGGCGTTGTTCGGGTCTTTTATCGAGTTCCCCGGCGGCTTTGAATATCGCATCATTCAAAACAGTCATCCCGTTTGCCTTAATATCAAAAGCACCTTCGTAAATATCTCGGCTGTTTGAAAAATCCTGAACGAGCGAGATCTTTGAATCGAAATTATAGATCGCCGCGACATCGTCAATTCGTAAACGATCGAGAAACTGGATCGCCGCTGACCGCGCAAGACTCACACGCTGCTCCATACTGCCCGAAGAATCCAGCAGAATGATCGCCGCAAACGGAGTCTTTTCTGACTGAAAGAAATCTATTTTTTGTTCTTTGCCGTCTTCAAATATCTGAAATTGGTTTTTCTGCAACCCGCTGACATTTGCCCCTTTTGCATCGGTAATTGTGGCATTCAGCACAACTATCGAAGATTCAACTTTGATGGCGTCGTCTTCATTCTGGGCGGAAATATTATTAGCGGAAATTGACAGGAAAAGAAACGCCAGAATCACCACTCCAAGTTTGGAAAAAGAAAAACTTGAATTCATAGTATTAATAATGGAATTGACCGCAGAAATTCTATTTACCGAAACGAATAAATTTGACGAGTTTAAGCAGCACGTTTGACGTTTGAATGGCAATCACCGAAACGCTGTAACGGGTTGATTTTTTGATTTCACTAAAAAGCTGGGAAGCACGCGATTGCAAAGTCTTAAATGCGCTGACCATGGTCGAGGGCTTATCTTCTTTGTTTGCGTCGTCTTTGTCCGTTTGTTCGCCGTCATCATCGCCGCCAAGCTCGCCTCTTATCTTTTTGACGAGTTTTTCCAAACGCTCGAGTTTCTTTGAGTCTTCGACAGTCAGCTGATTTGTATCGGCGAATGATTTTTCCAGTTCTTCGCTTATCTTAACGGCTTCCCGGCAGCGATCCAATAATTCCTCGTAATCTTTTTTGTCACGTTCGATACGTTGTTTGGCAAGCGTTTCTTTTATGTTTGACGGGAGGTCCTCTTTTTGCGGCGCCGTTTTGCCGTTTTGCGTTGAAGCATCAACTTGCCCATAAGTTATAGTCGCAAATAACATTGCGAATAATACAGAAAAACAAATTGTGGCTAGTCTTATAAACATTATTGATACAATCAACTATTGGTCAGTTGGTTTTTCATCGACCGTTGTACCGGTCA
>JANLTD010000522.1:0-3937 GCA_031362765.1 Acidobacteriota bacterium
GGCTTCAGGCTCCGCACAAGGTTTGAGTTGTGAACTCCGCTAGATCCTGACGGAAGCACCGGCAGCAATTTCAGCCTGTGTTGCGGTTAAGTCTGAAGCCTCCAATTTGTAAGAAGTCAGGGAAATTAATTTTTCTCTGACTTTTTTATGTTCAGATTGCAGAAACCCATTCGGTAAATATTTTTACTCGAAAACTTTTTATTATTCCGCTCAAACTTTCCTTTCCGTTGAAAAAAATCTAAAATTAACTTCGAGAAAAATCCTTCGAATTTATGTCGTATCAAGTTATCGCCCGCAAATGGCGGCCGCAAACATTTGAAGAAGTTACGGGGCAGGAGGCTATCACGCAAACCTTGCGAAATGCCATTCAGCACGACCGGCTTCATCACGCTTATTTATTCAGCGGAGCCCGCGGTGTCGGAAAAACAACAACTGCGCGACTTCTCGCCAAAGCCTTAAATTGCCATAAAACCGATAAACCGAATCCGATTCCCTGTTCGCCCGACGACTCCGACGCGTGCCCTTCGTGCAAGGAAATTGCCGAAAGCCGTTCGATTGACGTGTTTGAATTTGACGCTGCATCGCACACCGGAGTTGACGATATCCGCGAGATCATTCTTGAAAGCATCAACATCTCGCCGGCGCGCGATCGCTACAAGATCTTTATCATTGACGAAGTTCATATGCTTTCAACCTCGTCGTTCAACGCGTTGCTCAAGACGCTCGAAGAACCGCCGCCGAATGTCGAGTTCATAATGGCGACGACCGAACTCCATAAGGTTCCGATCACGATCCTTTCCCGCTGTCAGGAATTCGAGTTTCGGACGATTCCGTTAAATAAGATCTTCGCGCGGCTCAAATTAATTGCCGAAACCGAAAAGATCAACATTACGGATGAAGCATTGAGGGAGATTTCGCGATCCGGCGAAGGCTCGATGCGTGATGCGCAATCGAATTTCGATCAGGTCATCAGCTTTTCGGGTGAACATATCGAAGTTCCCGATGTCGCCAACGCTCTCGGTTTGGCGAGCGCCGAAATGCTCGTCAGGATCATGACCTCGATCGCTCATCATAAACCTGCCGAAGCCCTGAACGTCGTTGATGATCTGATCGCACGCGGACACGATCTGCGCGCGTTTTGCCGCGATCTGCTTAGTTTTTTCCGCGATTTGCTGATCGCGAAAGTTGCCGGCGACAACGATAATCTACTCGAAACCGCCGTTTTAAGCGCGGAAGACCTGCAAAAATACGCTTTACATTTTTCCGAATCGGATTTAATACGGTTTTTCAACTCGCTCAGCGAAACCGAATCAAAACTGCGTGAGGCAACGCAATCGCGCTACGTTCTCGAGATCGGGCTCGTGAAACTCATCGAGATGCGCCGTGTCGCCCCGATCGAAAAGATATTGGAACGTCTGGCAAAACTCGAAAATGCGCTCGCCGGCGGTATTGTAAATGACGCGGATTTTATACCCGCCGCGTTCCCGGAAAAAAAAACTCTGAAAATTGATTTTCCGCTTGAAGATGTCCCGTTTCCGACCAAAGAAGTTTCAAGTTCCAGATTTCAGGTTTCAGGTCAAAGCAATTCATCGGAAGTTTCTGCAGTCGCGGATGATTTTCCCGGGATGTTGTCGGAATCGGCAGAGTTCGCTGACAGATTTTCAACAATTCAGGAACAAGAACCCAAACCCGCGCCCGAAATAAAACTTTCTGAAAATGTTGATCTTAATAACAAAAGCCAACCGACACTTTCAAAACTAATTGCTGAAATCAAACAAAACCAGGCAATATCGAACGGCGAACATCCAACGTTCAACGAAGAACCAAATACCGAATCCCAAATCCCAAATCCCAAATCCTATGATTTTGTCGCTTCGATGCCCGTCAAAATGATGCCGATCTCTTCGGAAGACCTTGAGCATTTCGATGAAGATAAACTCGATGCGGCTTATGTCAATAAATTATCGGGAATTGGCGACAATCTTTTTCCGATCAAGGATGCCGATAAGATCGCTAAGGATTTGATCCGCGCGAATCCAATAAATACGTTTTTGCCGGGTTCAGATTTCCAAAATGGTTCATCGGCAGCCTTTACGCCCGCCAAATCCAGACCGACCATTGAAATTCCAGACTATGATGACGCCGATGACGAATCAGAAGGGCTCCCGGTTTTATCTGAAAACCCGACCGAAGTTGAACTTTTAGCTTACGTTCACAGACATCCAATGATAAAAAAAGTTCTTCGTACCTTTCGCGGAAAGATAATTGAAGTAAAAAAAACCTGATCAAGAAGATTTTGGGAACAAATCAATCCTTGAGGCGTATGCAAACTTGGAGGTAATTTTCAAAAATTATGCGCGAACCGTGGATAGCAGGAATTTTAAGTTTATTAGTGCCGGGAATTGGTCAAATATACAATGGCCGAATCATTGTCGGAGTCATTTGGTTAATTCTGACCGGCGTATCTTGGATCGGTTCAGTCGGGACTCTCGGCTGGATAATTCATATAATCTCCGCTTGGTGTGCTTTCAGTTACGCCAAAGATAACCCGTTAAGAAACTAGAGGTTTCTTTCATACAATCCTCCTTTTCGCCCGATGTTCGATAACATCGGGCTTTTTTGTTTTTCAAATCCGTCAATATAACGTAAAATCAATGAATATTTCAGATTTTCAATTCGTTTGGTTTAGTTTTTAGAAAATAACGAGTAGAACGTCTGCCCTCTAACATTTATGGTCAAAGAAGGAATTCCTTTTGTTTTGGCAACTTTAATGATTGCCGCAGTTTTCGCTTTTCTATATTTTTGGATCGGCGGAATATTTTTTCTGTTCGGCATCATTGCATTTATCTTGCTGACGGCTTTTATGGCTTATTTTTTCCGCGACCCGTCGCGAACCATACCAACCGAAGAAAATATCATAGTGTCAGCCGCCGACGGACGCGTTACACGGGTCGAAGAAAATGAAAACGGCAAGTTTGTCAGCGTTTTTCTTTCCCCATTTGATGTTCACATAAATCGTGCACCGATCGCCGGACGCATCACGAAGGCTGATTACATCAAGGGTAAAAAAAATCCGGCGACGAGCAATTCGGCAAGCCTGGTCAATGAACGCAATTCACTGACGATCGAAGGCGAAAAAATGACCGTCGTGTGTACACAGATCGCCGGAATAGTCGCGCGGCGGTTTGTTTGTTGTCGAAAAACAGGTTATAATTTGGAACTTGGCGAAAAATTTGGACTGATCAAATTCAGTTCACGCACAGATTTGCTGATGCCGAAAGAAGTTGAAGTTCTAGTTGGAGTCGGCGACCGTGTGGTCGGCGGCGAAACAATCATCGCCAGATTAAACGAAAATTACCAATTACCTGTTACTAACATTCAATTGTCTGCTGTTGTAAATACAAATTGAAGCAGAAAACTCGTAGCTTTATGATTATAGATACGGTAGAATCTATTCACGGCTACCCGATTGGTTTTACTGAAGAGCGTTGGTTTGACCACATCGTGTCTAAACGACCGTATATGAGCGGGCATTTGCAAGATATTTTGGACGCGGTTTATTCTCCTGAATTTATTTTGCGCGGTAACAAAGGTTCAAAAACCGCTATCTTGAATCTTGGATATAGACAATGGTTGCACGGGTTTTACATTGTGTATATTAACGAAAAAGGCGAGAAAGACGGCTTTCTTAGTTCAGCCTATGTTGACACAATTTGCAATCGAAGAAAAATAATATGGCGACGCGACAGTTAAAACTAAAGTTTGATGTTATAAGCGAATGGCTGAATTTAGCTAAACAACGTGCTAACATTCCGCAAAATTGGCTTAAATTCGAGTATCAAAGAGATGCTGATTTGCTTTACATAAAATTTTCAAGTTCGCCTGCTGCACATAGTAAAAGTGATTTAGATAATGAAATTGTCTTTGATTATGACGA
>JANLTD010000577.1:0-2588 GCA_031362765.1 Acidobacteriota bacterium
GTTATTGTGAAGTAATAAAGAGCAGTTTCTTAATATATTTGTATATCAAAGCTATATTAAACATATATCAAATTAAAATAACTTTGATATTAAACTTCCCTCTCTAGCTTCTCAAAAACTGCCTCTAATAACCAAGTATGGCGCGGGGTCTTTATCCGCTTTGAACTAACAATTTCATCAATCTGTTTTAAGGTATCCGAAGGAACGCGGATTAAAATAGGCTTATCCCCTTCTTTTTTAATCTCGGTTTCTGCGGTGCTTCCGCCTTTATTTATCAAAGCGTTTATATCTGGCTCTTGCGCTATTTTTTCTGTTTTGGGCTTTCTTGAAATCGCCATAAAATTAAAACTCCTTATATCAATTTAGTATGTATTTGATATTTATTTTATATCAAATACATATCGGTATAATTTCATTATTTCTTCGTTTGCTTTTGCGTCCTGTGGTTTTAGTTCGGTAACTCCTAAGCCTCCGGCTGACGCATTACTAAATGCTTTTCTTGAGCCTAAAGGCGTATCAATAAAACTCAAATCTTCGGTTTCTTTCAAAACCTCTGCCGTGTCCTCGTTGTCCTGTCCGCGTGGGTCTGCTCGGTTAATAAACATACAGGCTTTTAGTTCCGGGTTCGCCGATTTCATCTCAGTTACGAGATGAGAAACTTTCTCAATCGTCCAAACGTCAAAGGAACGCGGAACAAAGGGAACTAAGAGAATTTCGGCAACGGTTAAAGCGGCTCTCTGGCTTGCCGTATCGCGTCCGCCTGTATCAATAATAATATCTTGGTATTTGTCTTTAAGTTTGAGCGTTTCCGTTCGCACGGATGCGCCCGTTAATTTGATATTTGTATATCCCGCGCCTTCTTCTAAAATTTCGTTTCTAAGCGTTGTAAAGTCGCTAGATGTTTCTTGGTCGTCTGCGTCAATTAACAAAACGTCTTTTCCTTCGCCACTTCTAATTACTGCTAGATTTGTGGCAACGGTTGTTTTTCCGCTTCCGCCCTTAATTCCGCCAATTACGATTATCATAGTTATATCAGAGTTATTTAAGTTTGATTTCGATTTAATATCAAAATGATATTAAAGAAAATACCTTAAATTTCTAAAAATGCAAAATAGGGAAGGGAAGTAAGCGGAAAATTTTTGATATACAACTGATATTGATTTGATATAAATTTGAAATAGAGATAGGAAACTTCAAAAAGGCTTTATTAGATTCTAGTGAATGAACTTGGTTTTTGTGGTAAAATGAAGTTCACAAAGATTGAATCTTTAAGGGTAGATTTATGACATTAACGATTGAGCTAACACCGGAAGTAGAAGCGCGGCTTAAAAGTCGGGCTGTGGCAAACGGTTATAATGAAATTACTGATTACGCAAAAAAGGTTCTCGAAGAAGATACTATCAAAATGAAAACCTTAGACGAAATTTTTGCGCCGTTTCGGAAACATACGGAACAAATTTCAGAAATGGAAATTGACAACCTTGTAAAACGAGCGAGAAGGGAAGTGTTTGCGGAGAGAAAAGACAAATAATCGAGCGTGATAAATCCTACTGAAATCCCTGCGGTATTTGACTGCAATATTCTAATTCAAGCCGCCGCTAATAGCCGTAATTCTGCCTCTGCCTGTTTTCGTTTGGTCGAGGCGAAAGTTGTCAAACTTTTTGTTAGTGATAAGACTCTACAAGAATTAGAAGAAGTCCTTAATCGAGATTACATCAAAGAGTATTTCAAATATACGGATGAAGTCATTCAGGAATTTTTAGAGAAAGTGCGAAATGTCGCCGTTATTCTGAAAAATGTTCCGAAAGTATTTTCTCTGCCTCGTGATGTTGACGATGAAGAATACATAAATTTAGCTTATGAAGTTGAAGCTCTTTACATCGTTACCCGTGATAATGATCTGTTGGATTTGATGACCGGGTTCGATGTTGAAAGCAAAGAATTCCGCCAGAAAACAAGACCGCTAAAAATCGTTGAGCCGCTAGAATTTTTGAAAATTGTCGAAGAACAAACCAAAAAAGACTTATCCATTAAGCCTTAATTCTTATATCAAAACGAAATCATTTTTATATCAAAAATATATTAACTTAATGGTTATCAGACGCAGGCTAATTTTCTAACTTTTCAAATAAACTCTTCCAGATTTTTGTTTGCTCTTCGGCTATATTATCGCGTTTTAATAACAAAGATTTCGCCAATTTTGAAACTTCAACTTTCCAACCTTTTTCAAGTTTGATTCCGTTTTCTGTTGCATAAGATTCGGCTTGTGAAATGATGGCTTCATCTTTTTTTATAACATCGGAAAACTCTTCTTCTGAATCACTTCTAGCGGCTCTACGAAAATATCTTGAAATTACATCAGCAAGAAAATCTTTTGGAAATAAATCTTCAACCTCAGCATTTTCTAATCCGGTTAAATCTTTAGCATTTAGTATTTTTTCTTTGTCATTGCTGTAAAGTTCATTTTTAAGATTTGTTGCTAATTTTGAACCTTGCACATCTGAATCTAAAATCACAAAGGGAAGTGAATCGTTCTTTCCGGTAACAATACCAACGATAGCTTTAACGCCTCTAACTCCACCTGCGGG
>JANLTD010000593.1:0-3761 GCA_031362765.1 Acidobacteriota bacterium
TTTTCCTTAAACGTCCATATCGTGTTAGTATCAGGCACTTTGTGGCTCAATTCCAAACCGACAAACCGCCGAAATGTGAGCCGGTCGGTCAATTGAAATGGCAACGCCAGTGCTCGTCCGACAAATTATACAATCGCTGCAAAATTATGATCTTGAACATCAACACGTAATCGAATGGTTTGGCCCCTGCCGAACTTTTGCGGTCAGTTTTGAGATAAATCCCGTTAAGCGTCTCCCGAAACGCCTCAAAGTCAATTCGTTGGCTCAATTTCTCCAAGGGATCTCTCATTTTGCTGAGTTTTTCCAACTGCTCCAGTTCATCGAATAAGCCGCATTCAGATTGCTTTTTATTTGTCATAATCTCTATATTATACAACAACTTAGCTATTTTGTACCGCCTAAATGTAACGTTTTTCCACCTGGTTTTCAACTAATTCTCAAGACTCTCATCTTGCTGTTATTAGCTCGTAGGATTTTAACGTATAATGAAACTTAATTTTTGGAACTGCCCAATAGTTTTAGGAGATATTTTGGAGTGAGTAAAAATATGAAAATAAACTGTCTGAAATGTGAAACTGAGTTTGAAAAAGTTTCCGAATTTGACTCGGAAGTTTGTCAGACTTGTCAAAATAAATCTGAAACGAAGCCTTACGAGGGACTGTCGCAAACCTTTTTTTACCTCGGATTCATTTTTATGTTTCTGTTTGTCCCGTGTTTGGTTCTGCCATTATTAGGTGAAAGCAGAAACGGTTATTACACTATGCCGGAAGAAAACCAATACTGTTGAGTGCGAATGGTATTTTGATGCTGTGTTCTATCAATGCCGTGTTTTTGATTACATCTTTTTATCTTTCCAAATATTTCAAGCGAAAATATGGAGAGAAAGTAAATAACTCAAAAGAATTTCCAAAAACTAGGAGAAGCTGAAAAATGAAAAAACAAATACTATTTTGGCTAGTCGTTAGTATTTTGCTGACTTCCTGCACTTCTATTTCCAAACTTTTCCCCAAACAACCGCGACCCTTTCAAGGGAAAAAATTCGATTCCGAACAATGGAAGAACGGCGATTATCAAACTCGCGGTGAGATGACACGAGGTAAATTAATTCAACAAATTTACGAAATCAAAAAAAATCAGAAGGAAGAAATTCTGCAACTACTTGGTAAACCAGATGAAATTACCGAAGCCATTTGTTGTTACGCCGGACGCAACGGAAGTTCTAAAAATAAAGTAGAGTTATGGCTTTATTTCATCGAAACTGAAAAAAGCGAGCGTAATGCAAATGTTGCAAATAAAGAGGAAAATCCTTTAGCCAAACAAGCCTTGAAACTTTATTTTGATTCAGGTGTGAACCCGAACATTGGAGAGAGAGACGACGACCACTCATATTTTCCGATGATTGGCTTTCTCAATTGTAAAGAGAAAAATTATGGCGAACGAAATATGTTGGCGTCGAAAATGTCAGTCTGAAATATTGATGGTGAATCATACCTGCCCGAAATGAGGAAAAAAGATGCATTCGTAATCAACCGTTAGAAGCTTAGGAAAACTTTTAGTTTTGTGCCGCGTAGCCAAATGCGGCGGTGTATAAGAAGGAAAAAATGAGATTATTTAGGAAATCTATGCTGGCGATTATGCCGCTGTTTATCGTTGCACTCGGTTGCAGCAATATTATTCCTGGAAACGTTGACCTTTTCGAGAGCGACAATGCGGCAAAGGCCGCCGCCATCAAGCAAAAAGCCGGAACCGATAGGGTGAACGTGATCCGCGTCGAGGTTAAACCACATGTGATGAAAGTAACGATCCAGTCACCGACCAACCCAAAAGATCAAGATGAATACACGTATGAACGTGGTTCTGTATCAGGTCCGGAACCGGTTAAGATACACAGTGTTTTTGCTAACAACATCCCACATTCCACCGAGATAGGAGAGATAAATTTTGCCGCGATACCCGCAGCAATTAAACGGGCAATCGAACTCGCCCAAGCTGAGGGAGCAAGGGTTACTTTGATCTCGATGGATCAACAACCGAATCCAAAGATCATTCCGGTGACTGAAGAAGAACTTAAAGCGACCAAGTGGGATCTCGAATGGCAGATTTACGTTGAGGGAACGCGCATCCAAAAATACTTCTGGGCTGACAAGCAAGGCAAACTCAACGAAAAGGCGTTTTGAGAAATAGGTTCAATATTACTTTACGTGAGGACGAATTAATGGAAGTGGACCTAGGTCAAACACAAATTTATTGGTGTCGAAAATGTCAGTCTGAAGCGCTGATAGCGAATGCAAACTGTCCAAATTGCGGTAGAAAAATGCAGACAAAATCGCAAATAAAGAGTTTAGGGAAATTGTTGGTGTTTCTCGGAGTCTTGATTGTGGTCGGTTCAGGTTTGGGCGTTTTAGCATCTATCGCCATACTTCTATTTGCCAAAAATTCTGAGAAAGACACAGCAATTGCTTTCATTGCCTTGGCAATGTGTGGTGCAATAACTACCGCGGGAATTACTGCCATCATTGGCGGACTGTGGCAATCCAAACACGGACGTACCAGCAAAATGTTTATGTGGATATTTTATGGCTTAATTGTTGTTTTTTTGGTTCTTGGACAAGTGTTTTATTTTCTAAAAGATTGAGCAAAACATTTAGAAAAAATGGAGGCGACTGAATAAAGTTTATGCGAAATGTAATGGCGTTTTTATTGGTTGGTGTAATTTTTGTTTCGACAATGTCGGCACAGGAAACTGTTGTTCCGATTATTTATAGCGAAACTTTGCTTGGTGGTGCACAAAACGGAAATTGGGTAACGGCAGAAAAAACTGACGCACAACTCAAAGACAAAACCGAGTTTAATATCATCAATTTTAACGGAATCAAGAAAGGCTCTATTTTCGGAGCTAAAGGCGAACGAGGAGATTGCGACAATCCGAGAATTGTCTTTGATGAGCCTGAAGCAAATGATAACGATTCACCTGCTTTTGCAATTGGAGCAAATGCCAAATGGAATCCCGTTCCACGCATTCCGCAACCGCTTAGTGTGACTAACAAAATATACACCAAATTAGTTTCCGACTTTCTCAAATCCAAAGGCATTGCCAAATCCAAAATTGTAATTACGCAAGCCTATCAGATTGACCTCGAAGGCGACGGACAAAAAGAAATAATTATCACAGGAAATTACTACAAAAAAGGAATGGCCGAAGAACAAAATATAGGCGATTATTCGTTCATTTTGCTACGGAAAATCGTCAACGGAAAACTGCAAACTATTTTTTCAAACGGTGAATTTTTCACCCCCAAACTTTTGCGAAGTGGTGAATATGCTCCGCCGGAGGAGCGTGTAATTAAAGCGATTGCCGACCTTAACGGCGATGGCAAAATGGAATTTGTGCTGTCGGTTTTTGGTTACGAAGCCCACAGCCATACGATTTTTGAAATGAAAAACGGCAAGCCGGTGAAAGTGTTGGAATCGGAATGTTATGTCTGAGAAGTGTTTATATTCGACGGTCAATAGATGATCAAAATAGTAACCTTTTTTTCGCTAATTTTGGCACTGGCAATCGTAATTCAGGCTCAGTATCAGAGCGAGGGGAAGCTGAATGTTTGGACAACCGAAAAGGTTCAACGCAATCACGAAACCGAAAATTATTCGACGGGTTTATGTAAGGTGAGAGTTTCCCGAAATAAGGGTTTTGACCGCGTTGTATTTGAGTTTGACAGAGGCAAAACCGATTGGGTAATTCAATATCTGCCGTCAAAGGT
>JANLTD010000617.1:0-2832 GCA_031362765.1 Acidobacteriota bacterium
GAGTTTGAAGCTACTTTCGAGTGAGTGTATTGAAATTAAGATTTGTTAATTTCAGGTTATATAACTAAAGTGATTACTTATTTTAAGATTCTGACTTACACCCCCGTTATCTCTAAATTGAGATAATTTTTTCAAAAAGCAATGTTAATCGTATTTTTCGATGAACATAATTCGATGAATTTAAGAGGTCAAAATGAACAATAAAAATATTATGAAATATCTGCTGGCAACTTTGTGTGTATTGTTTTTAGCAGGAACTTACAATGTATCGGCTGTTTCACAACAGTTTAACTTACTGGAAAATACTTCCATTATTAACAATTCTGTTCAACCCCGGATTTCGACTCAGAAAATCGGTTATTTATCCGGCGAAACAGTTGTTATCAATGGCGAAGGATTCAACAAATTTGAGCGTGTTTCGCTTTCAGTCGAGATGCGCAGCGAAAGTCTTAAGCAAAATGTCGAGCTGATGCGATGGGACATTTATACGGATTCCCAAGGTCGTTTTACCACAAATCTGCCGTTTGATTCGCTCGGCGCATCAGACGGGATCTTTATCCTGAGGGCTCTTGGAACCGACACTAAAGCTTCTGCCGAGACATCTTTTTCCAATGTGATCTTGGCGGAAGCCGCCCAATTGACGCAATGTGCCAATGGCGGCGTCGGCAATCCCGTTCTACCTTGCAGCGGCAGTAATTGGGACACCGGTAATGTGAATAATTCAAAAGCACACTGGGTCGAAGGTCAATCAGTTGCTTATCGAACGGCCTTAACCGGCTTTACTGTCGGCTCATCGAATACGGTGACAATTAGTTACGATACGACCAAAGGCGGCAAACACGCGGTCGATTATTTAACGAGTTTTGATCGAACCGAAACCCTCGGAATGGGCAATGATCCGTGTTCGGGCGTTGGATGCAGTCTCGGAACATTTACGACATTTCCGATTCCGGTTGATCCAAACGTTACTGCCGGGTTTGACCAAATTCCAGCCAATGGCGATGACATTACACAAATCCCCGGTGTTTTTACGCTTTTCGGCGGAACCATCACCGGCGTCTCAGTCTATACGCTTTCAGGCTCATACACGGGCGACAGCAGCACAAATATCACGGTCACGTTCACTGCCAACAGCGCCAATATGGCTTTGGCGTGGGGCGGACACATCGGGACAAGAGCAGATTGGGGAGCGGCAAATTCAGCTGTTTTCATTAGCGGTTCGCCTTATCACATGGCTCTGGACGCTTGCAGTTTCGGTTGCGGCGCGCAGAATCGTGCGTTGGCGGCAAGTGCGATCATTCCGGCGGGAACGATCATTATCATCAAGGATTCGCAACCCAATTCCATTCAACCATACAACTTTACGGCGACCGGTCCGGGAGTTTCGAATTTCTCGTTGACTGACAATGGCGTTGTCGGCCCTGATCGAATCACTTTTTCAGGTTTGTCAAATTTCGGGGCCGGAAACAGTGTTTCGATAACTGAAGGAACAGGCTTGTTCTACGCGCTTATTGCGATTAATTGCACATCGAATCCGAATGGCGGTTCGGGAACCAATAACAACACGGTGAGCGTGCCGTCACGCAATGCGACAATCGTTCTTGAAGCCGGCGAAATCGTCACTTGTACTTTTGTCAATGCCTTTACGACAGCCGCCAATGTTTCGGTCAGCGGACGAACGATCTCGTCTTCCGGACAGCCCTTGGCACGAACCAGAGTGACGATTCAAAACACCTCAAATGGAGATACCAGATCGGTTTACACAAATTCCTTCGGTGGTTATCGCATTGACGATCTTCCGGCCGGAGATTTTTATGTGGTCTCGGTTTGGAACAGGAAATATGTGTTTGATCAACCCACGCAAAGCTTCACTCTCAACGATGCAATTGAAAATGTGGACTTTACGGCAACACCGTAGAGAATCACGACAAAATAAAAAAGCCGGCATTCTCGATTGAATGTCGGCTTTTTTGTTTACTTCGCGAAAAACTACGGAAAATGAAAATAATAACTTATAACAGTAAAAAAACTTAATCGTTAAGAAGCCGCTCTAAAGCCCAATGGCATTAAGTTAAGCGAAAATTCGGCATCAATTGTAAAACGCGCCTGTTAGCCTGTTTTTACCGTTGGCAAGCTAACCTGCAGAAAACAAAGAAACTTCGATCATTGCAAAGGAAACAGACTAACAGTCTGTTTTACGTTTTCTCCTTAACTTAATGCCATTGCTTTAAAGATCGCGTTGCCCGGCGGTCACAGACCGCTCCTCTAAACGATCGTTACAAGTTTTTTTACACGTTCTTAAATATCATAATACATCGAAAATTCAAGCGGATGAGGACGCAGACGAAGCGGTTGAATTTCGTTCTCGCGCTTGTATTTTATCCATTTCTCAATCATCGCCATCGAGAAAACATCGCCTTTCAGAAGGAATTCGTGATCGTTTTCGAGTGCGATCAAGGCTTCGTCAAGACTTCCCGGCAACGACGGAACATCCTTTAATTCCTCCGGCGACAGATCGTAAATATCTTTGTCGAGCGGTTCGCCCGGATCAATTCGGTTTTGAATTCCGTCTAAACCAGCCATCAGCAAAGCGGCAAAAGTGATATACGGATTGCAACTCGGATCCGGCGGACGAAATTCCAAACGCTTGGCTTTCGGCGAAGGCGAGAACATCGGAATTCTGACGGCAGCCGAACGATTTCGCGCCGAATATGCAAGATTTACAGGCGCTTCAAAACCCGGCACAAGTCGTTTGTAACTGTTCGTGGTTGGTGCGGCAAGTCCGACCAAAGCCGGTGCGTGTTTGAGCAATCCGCCGATATAGAATTTCGC
>JANLTD010000627.1:0-3092 GCA_031362765.1 Acidobacteriota bacterium
ATCACATCATACAATCAAGCTGAATATTTTATTGATGATTTTGATGAACCGATAAAAATCGGAAATATTCATTCTGCAATTGACCGATTAGTAAAAGAGTCCGGTGTTTCAACGTGGTGTTTCATTACCGCTTGGAATCCGCTCTCGGTTGAGTTTTCAGAAGCCGAAAATGCCGTTCGTAATGAAAAACTAAAAGCCGAATTAGAAAAATATCAAATTCTTGAAGGTGAAGGAAGCGATTCAAACGGAGAATGGCAACCGGAGCGCTCGTTTCTTGTCTTGGGAATTTCCAAAAAAGATGCAAAAACTTTAGCCGCAAAATTTGGTCAACGCGCCATTATTTACGGCGAAAAGGGCAAACCGGCTGAATTAATAGAAACACTTTTCACACAAGGAAACTGTGAAATTATTCGTCAAAATAAAACCGCATTTCTTTGCAGTCGGAAAGTTTCGGCAAGTATTGTCTTGAAATGCTACGATTGGGCGATTGAACAACGCGAAGCCGGAAACTGCGTGATCGGCGGTTTTCATTCGCAAATCGAAAAAGACGTTTTGCACTATCTATTGAAAGGAAACCAACCAATCATCGTCGCCCTTGCTCGCGGATTGAAAAAGCGTTTAGAACCTGAATTTGAGAAGCCGCTTGCCGAAGGAAGATTATTGATAATTACGCCGTTTGACGAGAAAGTTAAACGAGTTGGAAAAGATACCGCCTTTATCCGAAACAAACTGATGATTGATTTCGCTGAAATTATTACGATTGGCTATGCCGAAAAAGGCGGAATGCTTGAAACTATAATTGGTAATACGGATAAGCAAACAGAGTTTATTCAGGATTGAGGTTACTATTTTCACCTTGATTAAATGCGATAGTTGGAATGCAAAAAGAATGGAAAACAACCGATAACAATACAATCGTTGATGAATGCGATTTGTGTCATTACAAAAGACCTGTCAAAAAAATGTTAGACCCTGAATACAAAGATGAAGATTTTGATGATTATGAGCCTTTTGATTTCGAAGAAATAATGTTCTTTTATTGTTTTTCGTGTTATCAGGAAGCCCCGAAAGAGAAAGGTTTTTAACTGCAAAATAATAGAAATGCCTGAACCGCAAAACATCGAATTTAAACAAAGTTGGCACGACGATTATCTGAAATGGATCAGCGGCTTTGCCAATGCCAACGGCGGAACAATCTTCGTCGGTAAAGACGATGGCGGCAAAACGGTCGGCGTGGCAGATTACGAAAAGCTGATGGACGATTTGCCGAATAAGATCCGTGATGTTCTGGGCATTATGGCGGAAGTCAATTTGCACGAAGACGGCGGTTTGTATTTTATCGAAATTATCACGCCGCCGTATTCGGTGCCGATTTCCTTGCGCGGCAGTTATTACTATCGAAGCGGTTCAACCAAACAGGAATTAAAAGGCAATGCACTCAATGAATTTCTGCTCCGCAAATCCGGCAAAACTTGGGATGATTGTTTAGAACCACGCGCCGCGCTTGATGATATTGACGAAAAAAGCATTGCACAATTTAAGAAAGCCGCCGAAAAATCAGGACGACTTCCGCATGAAGAAGATTCGACGCTTGCCGAATTTCTAGAAAAACTGCGTCTGACGGAAAATGGGCAACTCAAACGCGCCGCGATTATACTTTTCGGCAAAGATGCCGGACGTTTTTATCCGAACCAAGTCGTCAAAATCGGACGCTTCGGCAAAACTCCCGATGATTTGAAATTTCACGAGGTAATCGAAGGCAATCTGTTTCACCTTTTGCAGGAAACTGCTGAAATGCTGAACCGTAAATTCTTTATCAAACCGATCGAGTTTGAAGGCTTGCAACGCATCGAAGAAGGCGAATATCCGGTTGCCGCTATTCGTGAAATGTTGCTCAATGCTTTAGTCCATCGTGATTATATGGGAACTACGGTGCAGATTAGAATTTACGATGGTAAATTTTCCATTTGGAACGAAGGCAAACTTCCCGCCGATTTAAGTGTGGAAATGCTCAAACTGCCGCATCCTTCGCGTCCGCGCAATCCGTTGATTGCCGATGTTTGCTTCAAAGGCGGTTTTATTGATTCGTGGGGCAGTGGAATTTCAAAAATTATCAGGGCTTGCCGTGAAGCCGAACTTCCCGAACCTTTGCTTGCCGAAAACGCAGGCGGATTTTTAGCCGAAGTCTTCAAACATCGCTACGCCGAAGAACAACTCAGGAAACTTGATTTGAATGAACGTCAAATAAAGGCTGTTTTGTATGCTGTTGAATTCGGGAAGATTGATAATAAAAAATATCAAGAATTATTTGGTGTTTCGAGAAATACTGCAAGTAATGATTTAACAAGATTAGTTGAATTAACTATTTTCCGTAGAAGCGGAACGAAAGGTGCAAGCGTATTCTACGAACTTATTTGAATTGCACAATAATTGCACAAGTTGCACAATGATTGCATCATAATTGCACTAATCGACTAAGGATTAAGAAAGATGGGCGAAGTGTAGAGATAAACTTTTGATTGAAGCGGAAAGGTTAGTTGTCCCAAGATTCACGCTCCGCTTTCAAATGTTCGTCAACTTTCTGCGCGGAAGAAAAAACTCTTTCGCCTTTAATATTTTGCTATAGATCAAGAGCCGCCTGAGATTTTTTTTCGCTATTACTCAGATTTTGCAAAATAATTGTCGCCAGCCGAAGTTTTTCGCTTTTTGGAAGCGGCAAAATTGTTTGCTGATAAATTGTTTGAATGTCTTGCATAACATCGAAATTTTATCACAATCAAAAAAAAGTTGGTAATGATTGAAGATTGGGAAGCAAAGATTGATTGTTTGGTTTATTGCCTCTACGATTTGACCAATGAAGAAATTGCCATTGTTGAAGGAAAAGTATAGAACAGTAACAATGCCCGAACCGCAAAACATCTAATCATCGAACAGGACGGCGGATTTGTGGTCGAGCTTTTCAAAAATCGCTTTACCGAAGAACAATTAAGAAAATCAGGCTTGAACGAAAGACAGATCAAAGCCGTCTTGTATGTTGCGGAAAACGGAAATATCACAAATTCTACATTTCAGGAATTGACCGATATATCTAA
>JANLTD010000638.1:0-6840 GCA_031362765.1 Acidobacteriota bacterium
TGACCGGGAAGTTTACCAAATCGCAAAAACTCTCTGGCTTCACGCTGAAAATCTTGCCGTCAAACTCCTGCACGACTCGCCCAAAGGGATGCGGTTAATGCTCAAAGCCGTCGCCAAGGTCAGCCGTGTGCGCAGAAAAGATCCATCTGCTATCAAAAATCTCAATTCATATCTTTTTCGGGCTTATAAAAATCTGATTTTGGCGGAGCTTGAACTGGAAAATAATCATCGCGGAAAACTTGACAGATGGTTTCGTGAACAGGAAACGGCGTTTGAGTATGACGAAGAAACCAAGATTAATAAAAAAATTCTGATCAATGAACTCCGTCTGAAAATGGATGACTGGACGCGGGAAGTCTTTGATTATCTTCGGTTAGGCTATAGATACGAAGAACTTGTGCCGCATTGCGGTTCGGCAGCGAATGTAATTCGGAGCAAATTCAGTAAGAAAATAGGTCGTTTGGCACGTGAGATTCAATCTGAATTAAAATCAGCGGACAAAGAAATTTACCATTCGGAAATAAAATCGGGTGCGGAAACCCCGATTTAGCTAATCTTTATCAGTGTGAGAAAATTTTATGAGGCAATGACGAGCGGTAAAAAATATTTTGAAGCGGACGATGATCTTGGTTTAAGTGCGGAAATCTTAGGGTTTGCCCGTGAGTATCAATCAATAGATTTTCCGAACCCAAATCGTAAGGGATGTTTGCCGAATAATGAATTGGTCAGAATTGTCCATTCAGGGCAATTGGCAAAAAAAGGGTTGCGTGGACATCTATTGAGCTGCTCGCCTTGTTTTCTTGAATTTCAAGCCGCAAGAAAGCAAATTGAGAAAGACATTGTAAAATCTCTTGGGCCAAAAACAACAGCCAAAAAAAATCCAGGATTTATCTTTTTTCGGCATCCGTTACCGGCGATGATTTTGTTTTTATCGGTTTGTTGCGTGTCAGGAATGATAATTTACGGGCTTCTGGTTCCTAAAAATGTTGAAATCGCGGAAACCAAAAATATTAATTTACTTTATAACGAACAAAGTTCTGATATTCAAAAGACCTTACCGGGAATTCCGGCTGTTGAAAATATCTACAAAGCGCCGTTGGTCAATCAATCACGGTCAAAACAAAATATTCAAGCTTTACAAAAGAACAATAGGAGGTCGAAAGCAGTATTTGAAAACGAACAGACAGCACGAAGCGCTATCAAACTCGATTTAGCGAGAACCTCAGTCTTAAGAAACGAAAATTCGAGTGAAACAATTTTTTCTTTACCGGCTAGATCAATAAATTTAAAGGTCAAATTAATTCCTGAAAGTCCGAAAGGAATTTATGAGATTTCTTTGCTCGATGAATTTGGAAAACCGTTGATCAATGGCCAATTGAAAAAGAGTAACGGCAAAAATCTGACAATAAATTTTGATACACGAGATAAAAGCGGCCGTGCAAGATTGTGTATTGCTCCGCAGGGCGAAATTCCCGATTGCTTTGCCGTAAAAATTGGAAAAGACGAATAAGTTTTGTTGATCCGCCGAATGTTGTTGAAAAATGATTAAAATCCTTGCTTCGCCGAAGATAATTCTTCTCGGCTTTATTCTCATATCGTTTTTTGTTCTAACTGCTTCAGCATCTCAATATGAAGAGGAAATCTCCGGCACAACTTCCCTCTTTGCATCAAAAATATTTCAAACCGAAGAACTCAAACCGAATGAAATTTATGTTCGGCAGTTGAAAGGCGGCGAACAGCAAGTATTTAAATTTAATGCGATTGCGGGAAATTGCCTGCGCTTTATTATCGAACAGCAAGGCATTGATGTGATGATCACGATCAATGACACTAAAGGCGGCAGTTTTAAGCAGATTGACCGTCCGAATGGAAGTTTCGGGCGCGAAACAGTCACATTTTTTGTGCCGCAAACGGGTTTTTACACAATTGAGATAAAAACCTGGATGGCGGATGCGATCGCCGGAAAATACGGTATCTCCTACACGGAAACAGACTCTCCGACCGAAACAGATCGGAAACGCGATCTCGCCGAAAACCTGACGAGCGAAGGCGAGGATCTGCGCGGTCAGGGCTCACATGAAAATAAGGAAAAGGCGATCGGGAAATTTTCCGAAGCTCTCAGGATCTGGCAGGAATTAGGAGATGTTTACGAGCAAGCAGTTGTTTTTTATGGCATGGGCTATGCCCATTATGGTTTAAGCCATCATTTTAAGGCCGCACTTTTCTATAACCGGGCTCTAAGACTACATTTAGAGATCGGCGATGAATTCGGGCAGGCCGTTAATCAAGCCGCTCTCGGAGCTGTTCAATATGCGTTGAGTGAAAATGAATTTGCTGCTTACAATTACGAAAAAGCAATTGAAATTTACAAAAAAATGGGCTATTCGCGGGGGCTCGGGATATCCTTTCACGGACTCGGGACGGTTGAAATGTTGTCTAAGAAATATGATCGGGCAATCATTGATCTAACTGAAAGTTTGCGGTGGCGTGTCCTTGCAAACGACAACGTCGGGAAAGCGCGCACGCATATCACACTCGCTAAACTCTATTTGGATTTGAATACTTACGATAAAGCCCTGGATCAGCTTTCAGAAGCAGAGCGTACATTTGGCGAAACAAGAGCTAAAAAAGACGTCGAATTGCTATATTATTGGGGAAGATATTTTGTGTTGACCGGACAACCCGATAAAGCTATCGGATTTTTAGCGCGTGGACTTGATCTTTCAAAAAGTGCTGGTAATAAACTCAGTGAAGCAAACTGCTTGTTTGATCTAAGCCGTGCCCGGACGATGTTTGGAGAAACCGAAAATGCTTTAAGCGATATACAAATTGCCGTCAATTTAATCGAGACATTGCGGCAAATGACGCCGGATTTTCAAACACGCTTGAGTTTTTCTGCTACTATTCAGCCTTTTTACGAGCAGTACATTTCCCTTCTGATGAAAATGCATGAATTCAGACCTGAAGGCGGTTTTGCAAAAAAAGCATTTGAAATTAGCGAACAAGCGCGGGCACGTGGATTACTGGACGTTCTGGAACGACGGGCACTTCTCAAAAGGAATCCGGCAAATCCTGAATTACTCGAGCGCGAACACTTTTTGCGTGACAGGTTAACTGAGCTTTTGGCCATTCGGGCAACAGACGGCAATAAACAAAGAACCGCTGAAATTCAGACAGTGTCGGCCCAGTTTTCCGAAGTTGAGGATGAGATAAATCAGCAGTTTATCTTACCGGAAATCGTTTTACCGACAACCTTGAAAACTGTAGAAATTCAAGACTATCTTGACGAAAAAACAGTTTTGCTTGAGTATTCGATAAACTCCGGGCAAAGTTTACTGTGGCTGGTTTCAAAAAACGAAGTTTCAGTTTTTAGGTTGCCCTCCGAGCAAGAGATAAATAGAACGGCAAAGAAAATTTACAATTGTTTTTCGCGCTCAGATCCAACTGATAATGAAATAGCTTGCCGCCGTGAAAACGAGAAGTTAAGTAAATACTTACTAAAGCCCATCACCCAACAAATAACTGGCAAGCGTTTGATCGTCGTCAAACAAGGCTTTTTACATTACATCCCGTTTGCGTCTTTAATTAACCCGCTAAATTCTAAATATCTGATCGAAACGAATGAAATCCTGACACTTAGTTCCGCCTCACTTTTGAGTTTTACGCGTATTACAAAATCTCAAAGCATTTCTTCACGGACACTTGCTGTTTTTGCCGATCCGGTTTATTCGCTTGCCGATGGCCGCTTTCCATATTCTAACCAAAAAAGGAATTTCCCGGGTGTCAACAACAATTTTCCACGATTATTCGCTTCCCGTTTTGAAGCCCGCAGACTTTCATCGTTCGTTACGCCTGAAAATGTACTGTTAAAAATGGATTTCGAAGCTAACAGGAGCAGCTTTTTTAATGCAGATTTAGATAATTACCGGATTTTGCATTTTGCTGCCCACACAATTATAAACGATCTGCAGCCTGAACTTTCGGCAATTGCACTCTCCTTTTTCGATCCTTCCGGTCTGAAAATTCCGGGTTTGATCCGTCCGAATGATATTCTGCGGCTTAATCTGAATGCCGATCTGGTTATTTTGAGTGCCTGTCAAAGCGGTCTTGGTAAACAAATCAAGGGTGAAGGGATTTTATCACTTGGGCAGAGTTTTCTCTCCGTGGGGGCTCGAAGATTAATTGTTAGTCTGTGGAATGTTGACGATAAGGTGTCGGCTGAACTGATGGCGAGATTTTATCGAAAACATCTTTTAGAGAAAAAGAATATCTCAGTTGCTTTTCGCGATGCTCAGCTTGAAATTTTGCATGACAAACGTTGGCGATCGCCTTTTTACTGGGCGGGCTTTGTTTTGCAAGGAGATTGGTGATCACTCCTGAACGGGGATTACTTTTTTTGAATTGAATATGTTGTGACCTGCTCGACCGAAAAGCTCAATGGCGTTAAGTTAAGGCTTGGCGCAAGATGTCCAACAAACTGATTTTGTTTAAGTTTCGTATTTATGGGCACTTCAACAAACTGAAGTTTGTTGGACTTTGCTTAACTTAACGCGATTGAGGTTTGTGCTCGGGTTGTTGTCCATTTTCGATTTTGGAAAAAAGCAATACCGATTCAAGTGATCACTCTTGGTCTCTTTTATCAGACTATTTATTTCACTGCATATTGGGGTGTTATACTACCTATTAACCTACCTGCTTTCGTAGCGCTCGATCTATCGATGGTGCCGACTGCTGTTTGAACTATAATCCCTTCTTTAATCATATTGACATTCCTGCCGCCATTTCGGTATATTGACACTAATACTGAGCCGAAAGAAAATTTACCGGTAAATGAACTGAACGCAAATATGCCAATTACAATCCAAATTCAAAATTTCAAAGGAGGGGTCGGGAAAACCACGACAACCATTAATTTAGGGGCTTCATTAGCAGCAAAGGGAAAAAAGGTCCTGATAATTGACCTTGACCATCAAGGGAATACCACGAAAGGTTTGGGCTATGTCGTTAAAGAATCAACCCCGACGATCTTTCACGTATTAAAAGATATTGATTTCAATTACATCGGAGCAGTTGCAACAGTACGCGAAAATCTGGATTTGATTCCTTCGGACTCGCGAACCGCCGGGCTTGAAGACATCCTTCACGCGATGCCGAGACGCGAAGAGATGCTGAAAATAAAACTAAAAGACGCAACCGAATGGGATGTAATAATTCTGGATTGTCCTCCGGCACATGGGCTTATTCACCTAAACGCCTTGCTTTTCGCGGAACATATTATTTTTCCGGTGACACCAGAAGTTTGGAGTTATGACGGGCTCGAAGGAGTTTTGAGTTCGATAAAAAG
This sequence comes from Acidobacteriota bacterium, assembly GCA_031362765.1. GTDB lineage: Bacteria > Acidobacteriota > Blastocatellia > Pyrinomonadales > Pyrinomonadaceae > JAFDVJ01. Next base: position 5,345 of record JANLTD010000638.1, read on the forward strand.
AATGCAAAAGTATTTTAATTATAAACCGAATATCATCGGAGCATTGCCGACGATCGTTGATGCGCGATACACATTAACAGGCGAAGTGCGCCTGCTTCTTGAGCAAACTTTTGGAGCCGAAAAATTATTGCCGCCGATCAGAACCGACGCTAAATTGAAAAATTCACAGAAAAGAGGGCAAACGATCTTTGAATTTGCACCGCGTTCGCGCGCTGCCGAGGATTATGACAGGCTCGCTGACGAAGTTCTGAGCCGCGTCGGACCCAAGAAAAAAGGACAAGCTAAATAAATATGGCAACAAAAAGCAAGCAAAAAAAGGCCGGTGAACCAAAAACTGATCTGTTGTGGCGTAAGCCGATAACTTTAGATGCCGAGGATGATGACGATCCGTTGGCGATGTTATATCGCGGAAGGGAAGTCGGTGAACCAGCATTCGAGACGAACACCAAATCCGTAAAATTGTCTGAACAAGTTGCCGTACCGGCTGAAATTGAGCCGGAAAAGGCGACCATAATCGTCGAAAAAGAACAAATAACCGCGCGAAAAATTAAAAACAAAACAGAAAAAGTCCAAATTGAAGATCTAACAAAAAATGATCGGGCACAGACGACAACCAAAGTTACGGAATCGGAGCTAAAGGCGGCGCTGAAAATAAGAAGCGACGGTTTCACTTTTACCGACATCCGGGAAATCCTGCGCGGCCGATCCCTCGATATTTACGCATATTTACGTCATCTTTCCGGTGATACAGGGATTTGCAAGATCAAACATCTTGACCTGATGAAACAGCTGGATATCAGCCGACCGACCCTTTTTAAGCAGGGCGAATGGCTGACCCGCTTGTTCTTGATCGAAAAGCGAAATGTGCCGGGCGACCATTTTGGCACCTCATACACGATCTATCGGTTGGAGGACGTGCTGCCCGTTTCGGAAACCATCGTCGAACAACTGCAATCACATATTGATAATTACCAAACTACCGAATAACCGAACTGATCCGGGGCGTATCTCATCCGCGCAGTCTAATTCGGGCGATTCCAGCCGCTCAACGGCAAAATCCATAGCCATCGGCCGCTTCCGACGTAAAACGACCTCAAAGCTTCTAAAATCCCCACTATTGACGCAATTCCGGCTCGATTCCGGAAAAATAAACTCAAACTCGAACTCATTATCAAGGATAGGTTGCAACGAACGACAAGCAGGTCAAAAAACATCTGGCCCGAATTAATGAAAAGCGATAACCGCAGCCGGCGCCTGTCAAAAACATCGCCCGCTCGTCAGATCTGTGAGCCTCAGAGTCGTAACTGCGGTCACCAAAACCCAATTTCAAAAAAGAAACGCGACGTAAAACTCTTTCAAAACGCTCGATCAAGAACGCCCGCGCCGGATAACCGCGTTCAGAAAAATGTGCGTCCGATCTATCTTTAGCAAACCGAAATCAAAAGGTTTTCTCGCGAAAAAACAAAACGGTAAAAAAATTAATTAGCGAACTGTAA
>JANLTD010000671.1:0-1567 GCA_031362765.1 Acidobacteriota bacterium
AGAAATCCGCAATCCGAAATCACCAATCCCAAATCGCTTATGCAGCATACGATCTCAATTTTAGTAGCGAACGAAGCCGGCGAACTTTCGCGGATCGTCGGACTTTTTTCGGCGCGCGGGTTTAACATCGAAACGATCTGCGTCGGCAAAACGCTTGAACCGGCGTGGTCGCGCTGCACGATCGTGACGAGCGGCGACGACCGCGTGATCGAACAAATTATCAAGCAATGCTCACGGCTCGCACGCGTCCGCGAGGTTCGCGCCGTGACACGTCTTCCGCATATCGAACGCGAAATGGCGCTGATTGACGTCTCGGTCAAAGCGGGCAGCGAACGGCAGGAAGTGATGAATCTGGTGCAGATCTTCCGCGCCAAGGTCGTCGATATCTCGCACGACAAAATGATCTTAGAAGCTTCGGGACATTGGCAAAAGGTTGATACGTTCATCGAAATGCTCAAGCCTTTTCAGATCAACGAAGTGACGCGCACGGGCTGTGTCGCGATCAATCGGCTGTCGGGTTTAGAGCAAAGTTTAGAAGCAAAGGCATAACGAATTTATAAATTAACAGAGGAAATTTAATGAAGGTTTTTTACGATACGGATGCTAACCAGCAATTAATTAAAAACAAACGGGTTGCCGTGATCGGGTACGGTTCGCAGGGACACGCGCACGCCAATAATCTGAAAGATTCGGGCGCGGATGTGATCGTCGGTTTGCCGCAGAGCAGCAAATCCTGGGCTAAAGCAGAAGCCGCCGGTTTGGAAGTTATGTTCACTTCGGACGCGGTAAAAATGGCGGATGTCGTAATGGTTCTGGTGCCGGACGAACTCGCGCCGACAGTTTATAAAAACGAGATCGAACCGTTTTTAACCGCCGGGAAATATCTCGCTTTTGCACACGGCTTTTCGGTTCATTTTAAGAAGATCGTGCCGCCTGCAGACGTTAATGTCTTTCTTGTTGCGCCGAAAGGTCCGGGACATCTCGTGCGGCATGAATACACGCTCGGGCGCGGCGTTCCGTGTCTTTTAGCGGTTCATCAAGACGTTTCCGGCGACACGAAAGAAGTCGGTTTGTCGTATGCCTCAGCGGTCGGCGGCGGCAAAGCAGGAATCATTGAAACTTCTTTCAAGGAAGAAACCGAAACCGATCTTTTTGGTGAACAGGCAGTTTTATGCGGCGGCGTGACGGCGCTTGTCCAGGCCGGATTTGAAACGTTGACCGAAGCCGGGTATGCGCCGGAAATGGCTTATTTTGAATGTCTGCACGAATTAAAGTTGATCGTTGACCTGATGTATGAAGGCGGCATTACAAATATGCGCTACTCGGTTTCAAACACTGCCGAATACGGCGATCTGACACGTGGACCGCGCATCGTCACGGACGCGACCAAGTTAGAGATGAAAAAGATCTTAGGCGAGATCCAGAGCGGCGAATTTGCCGATGAATGGATGAGTGAATGCGACAACGGCAAGGTCAATTTCAAACAGATGGAAGCCGAAGGCGAAACGCACAAAATCGAAGAAGTCGGCAGAAATTTGCGCAAAATGATGCCGTGGATGCAGGAAAA
>JANLTD010000681.1:0-8317 GCA_031362765.1 Acidobacteriota bacterium
TCACTAAGAAATATCATAAGCTCTGCGCTGGCAAAAGATTCTGCCCAGCGTTTTCAAACAGCCGAACAGATGCGGCAGAATTTATTAATGATTTCTGTCCAAGACCTTAATATCAAAGATATTGAAATCAGAGCAGAAAACATTCCGCAACAAAAATCGCAACAAACTCCTGTTCAACAATTGAATCAAACAGTTGGAATAAAACAACCAACGATTATTTCGCAAAAGCCGAAAAAGTCTCTGACTTTGATGATGATTGTCGTCGGAGTTTTTTCAATCATTTTGCTGCTTCTTGGTCTTGGCGGTACCGGAATTTACTACCTTGTAAAAGATGCGAATCTAACGGAAACACCAACCCCGAGTATTTCCCCATCGCCAATAGTAACCCCGACACCATTTAAGGAAGAATTTTATGATTCAGACGGTAAAATCGAAGAAGTTCTTAATCAAATTGAACAGCGCGCGGGCGGAAAGTTAAAAATTGTGAGGCTCGGAATATATTCTAATACCCGGCATTATCTTAATATGGTAATTCAAGATCCTAATAATCCCGAGAATTTTGATCAGTATATTTATCAAAACGGAACAATCGAAAAAAAACCGGAGAAAGCACCTTTCTCCAAAACTTATAATACATATTCGGTATCTGACATTAATTGGAAAGCAATTCCTAATTTAGTTAAAATAGCGAAGGAAAAAACAAAAGACCTTGAAGGAATGGACAAGCCTTATGTACTGGTTGATTATAAATTTGGCTCAACGAAAGATCTTGAAATTGATGTGTCAATTTCAGGCAGGCGCAAAGATTTCAAATTGTATGCCAATGCTAATGGAGATGTTGAGAAAATTGAGATTAAATAATATCGGTTAATTAAACATTTAAGGAGTAGATTTTGAACGAAAAACAATTTGATGGAAAATCGGCGATCGTCACGGGCGGAACGCGCGGCATCGGGAAGGCGATCGCGTTGGAATTGGCGCGGCGCGGCGCTAATGTTGCGTTTAATTATTCAAAAAGCGCGGACGAAGCCGAACGGTTAAAGGCGGAAATCGAAGCGTTTGGCGTGAAGGCTTTGGCGGCGCAGTGTGATGTGGCAAATACCGAGGCTTCCGCTGATTTTGTCAAACAAGTGACGGCTGAGTTCGGGACGGTGCATTTTTTAATCAACAATGCCGGAATTACGCGCGACACTTTGATCTTGCGGATGAAGGAAGACGATTGGGACGCGGTTATCGACACGAATCTCAAGGGCGCGTGGAATTTCTCAAAAGCCGTTTTGCGTCCGATGATGAAGAACGCGTCGGGCGGTTCGATTCTCAATATTTCGTCAATTTCGGGCGTCGTCGGAATGCTCGGACAGACGAATTATTCGGCATCCAAAGCGGGGATGATCGGTTTGACAAAGGCACTCGCAAAAGAGATCGCGAGCCGCAGTATTACGGTCAACGCGCTCGCGCTCGGTTTGATCGAAACCGATATGGCCGGGGAAATGAACGAAGAGCATCGTGCAAAAATTTTGGAAATGATTCCGCTTCGGCGGCTCGGAAATGTGCAGGAAGTTGCCGAGATCGCGTGCTTTATGCTATCGGATTCTGCGCGTTACATCACCGGACAAGTAATTCAGCCCGACGGCGGACTGGCAATGTAGTTCGATCGCTGATTTCGGATTTCGGATTTCGGATTGTTGAGCTTTGACAATGGCTATTGTGATCCGCAATCCGAAATCAGCAATGCTAAATCCAAATATGACCTCACAAAACGAAAACGAAGAAATACCCGAACCGCAGATCTCACCCGCGGAGTTTTTGGCGGCGAAGAAAAGCGCGATTCGCAAAAAGGCCTTTTGGGCGATCGCGGTCGGCGCGTTTATAGTTATCGTCAGCGTTGCCGGCGTTTGGCTTTTGGTTAATAGTTTTCCCGAACTTTTGGCGGAAATGGAGCTTGCAGATAAAAGTTTCTTTTCTGTTCTGTTTCGTAATATTTTGTTTTTTCTCGGCTTATTTTTTGTTGCCGGCGGAATTTGGGGATTATTTTACGCGAAAAATCTGACGCTTGAAGATCTTATCGCATCGCCCGAAGCCGTTGCCTTTCTCGAACAAAGCCGCGATAAAATACCTCTTTATTCCTACATTCTGGTCGGAAGCATCGTCATTGTTTATCTGGCGCAGATGATGGCTGATTCACAAAATCCGCGAACCGCCAAGGAAATTGATTATTCGATCGAATTGGTCGGATTCGTCAAACCTCTCTTTCGGCAGGGCGAATATTGGCGGATCTTAACGGGCGGCGTGCTGCACGGCGGACTTCTCCACATTTATTTTAACGGTCAGGCGTTTTACGGTTTCGGCACGACGGTAGAGTTTCTGGCAAACCGCGCGCATCTGGCGATAGTTTTTGTACTTGCAGTGCTTGGCGGCGGATTTTTGAGCCTGATCTTTATGCCCAACGGAACGTCGGTCGGCGCGTCGGGCGGAATTATGGGGTTGGTCGGCTATCTGGCGATTTACGGTTACCGGCGTAAACGTCAATTGCCGCCCGATTTTCTCAAAAATATGCTGGTTAACATCGGTTTTATCGTCGCGTTCGGGCTAATCGCGTATCGAATCGTGGATAATTTTGGACATCTCGGCGGTTTACTGGTCGGTGCGACCTACGGTTTTATTCAGGTTCCCCGGGATTTAAGCAAAAACCCGCGCGAAGTCGGCACGATAACCGAAATATTCGGTTGGATCGCGATCGGAATTTTTATTTACACCTGCATTTTCAGCGTGTTACTGCTTTTGAAAATCGTTTGATTTTTCGAAAAAATGTTTGAAAGTAAAATCTTACCGAAAAAGGCCGCAAGTTTTTCTATCCGAAAGCTTTGGCTTTCCGAATCAAACTTGCCTAAGATCATTCATTTCTAAATAAAATTTATGCCGAGAGTCAGAGTTCACCAACACGTAAATCCGCTGGCGCCTTATTATCGCTTTACGCCGAAACCGATCGAGATGGCTGAGGTTTTTGTTAATCCCGAATTGCCTCTGCATTTAGACATCGGTTGCGCGCGCGGAAGATTTATTTTGAAAATGGCGGAGCTCGACGGGGCGCAAAATTTTCTCGGCGTGGAGATCCGCGAACCGCTTATCGCGGAAGCAAATCGTCTCGCGCGGGAAGCAAATTTAACAAATCTGCATTACGAATTTTGCAACGCGATGAATGATTTTGATAAGCTGCTTGAAAAATTACCGGAAGGTATTATCCAAACGGTGACGATCCAATTTCCCGATCCGTGGTTTAAGAAAAAACACGCGAAACGCCGAATGGTCAATCTTGTTTTGGTCACGACGATCGTCAAACATTTGGCGCAAAACGGCAGAATATTCATCCAGACCGACATCGAATTTCTGGCGGAAGAAATGTTCGGGTTGTTCAGGTTAAACCAAACTTTGCGCGAAATTTTGATCAAAGAGAATCCGTATGCGGTCAAAACCGAACGCGAAAAAGCGGTTGAAGAAAAAAATATGTTGATTTATCGGGCAATGTTTGAAAAGATGGTTTGAAAAATTTGTTTGGGGGGAAAGTTTATGAAATTTTGTCCTGTGTGCCGTCGAAGATACGAAGACGAACAAAATTTTTGTCTTGAAGACGGAACATCGCTTGTTACTTTTTCTGCCGAATCCAATGTACCAACGGCGCAATATAATGATTTGAGCAATGCTCGGATAAATCCAACCGAAGCCGCACCGACTGTTTTTGTGCCTGATCAAAATGCGGCGCCGAGCTTTTTTCCGCAAATAGAAACAATAAATCCCGCGCCGCCAAAAAAATCAAATGTTTTCGGGGTTGCGTTGATGAGCATTTTCGGAACACTTTTCGCGGTCGGCGTCATCGGCGGCGGAATTTGGCTGTTATCGGGTAATCGCCAAACTTCAATGTCAAACTTAAATCAAAATTCGGCAAACATTGCCAAAGCAAACGCTCCGGCGGTTTCAAATCAAACTGAAAACTCCAGATCCGACAAAAGATCTTCAAGCAATGATACAAAAAACGCCAATAATTCGGACGCAGCCGTTTTGAGCAATCGTCAAACGGAAAGTAATTCCGCTAACACTTCATCACCTCCCCTCGAAAATTCGACGGTTGATTTGCAGGTCAAACATACGACTTTGGGGAAAACCCAAAATGCTCCGGTTTCCGGTGCCAGCGTGGTCATTCAAACGCAAGGAAAAACTCTTTCGGCAATCACCAACAATGCGGGAATCGCTTATTTCACGGATATTTCCTGCAACGGACAAGTCAAGATAACGATCAAAGATGATGACGGAACCGGAACCTTTACGCGCAGTCTGAAATGCAGAGAAAACGCCGTCTGGAGCTATCAGACAGATTGTTTTGCGGAAGGGAAAAACGGCGGTTGTGCGATTAAACAGCTAAAATAGTAAGTAACAGAGGTTTAATAACCTTACCCATTTCAAAAATCAGTGTTTGGCAGAAGTCCGACAAATCTTCAGTTTGTCGCGGTCATTGAACTTAATTCAAGTTGAACAGCAAACTAAAGATTTGCTGGACTTCGTTATCAAATTTTAGTGGGCAATGTTATTTTACTCGTGTTACTAATGCTCCAATAAAAAGTTAAAGAAAGATTTATTGCCCACAAAACACCCGTGCATAAACTAAAAAACTCATGTTACGCAAAAGATTTGAATTTGCGGCTGCGCCGCCCGGATAGTGCGGAAAGGCTCTGCCTTTCCAGGCAAATTTCTCAATTTTTCTTTGCGGCTCTGCCGCCAATCGAGGCGTAGCCTCGGAGAGTTGGGATAAGCTTTTCGGAAAGGAACAGCCTTTCCGCACATCGGTGGGCGAAGCCCTTGAAAACAAATTCGCGTAACATCGGTAAAAAAAACAAAAATCAATTTTTTTTCGTGCTTTTCGTGTGTTTCGTGGGCAGATCTAACTATTTATTTGGGCATTACATAAAATAAAAGGCAGTCCGAAAACCGCCTTTTGAACAGATCGTATCTGTTTTACAAATTACTCGCTGAGCCGAATCGAGCGAATCGTGGTGCGAAACGCCGTGTTATAGGCTGAAGATTCAGATTCGGGCGCAACCGTCACGATATAAAACAGTTGCCCGTCGTTAAGCTGGGTTGTATAAACGGTCGCGATCTCGGTCTTGCCCGTGACCGGCGAAGTTCCCGCCAAAACGGTCGCAAAAGCCGTGCGTCCGCTGATCGTTGTGCGGGTATAACCGTTACGCTGCCGCAAATAATCGTTCGCTTTCAAAATTCCGCTGACATATTCTTCGGTCGCCTCGCCCAAATTGCTGCTTTGCGGTTTATAAAGTCCGATCAATGCGCCGCGTGTGATGCCCTGATCGCCGTAAGCGCCGGTTGGCGCAAACCAAACCTCGCTGTCGTTGGGAAAATCCTGCCAGTTGCTCGGCACGGTCATCTGAATCCAGCCGCCGCTCGAATAACTTCGTGTCCGCGCTGACGGATATTCGACACGACTTTCATATTTTCCGCCCGAAGTCGGGTTTTGTCCATCGGTTTTTCCGCCGCCGTTTTTCTTATTCTGCTCGTCAATTTCCTTCATTGACTTGGCGCGGGGCAAACTTCGCATTTTCGCCTGAATGCGTTCAAAGCCCCGCGTCATTTTGATCGGATTTTGAGAAACGCGAACCAATCCGGCTTCGCGATTGATATTTTCGTAGCGATTTGCCGGTGCCGGATGCGTGCTGAGCCATTCCGGACCGCCGTTGCCGCCGCTCTCCTTTTCAATCGTCTTGAACATATTTGCCAGATCACGCGGGTCATAGCCGGCACGCGCCATAATTTGTGCGCCGAGCGTGTCGGCTTGTGTTTCGTATTCGCGGCTGTACGGGAAAACAAGGAAGGTTGCATAAATAGTTTGTCCGATCGGGATTCCTAAAATCGCATCTCCCAAAACCGCGCCGATTCCTAAGATCTGATTGAGCGGATTGCTTTGTTTAGTGGCCTGGGCGGTCGAATGGCGAAGCGCGACGTGCGAAATTTCATGCGCCATCACGCCGGCCATTTCGCCTTCGTTTTTGGCGGCTTCGATCATTCCGCGATTGACATACATCGGCCCGCCCGGCAGCGCAAACGCATTGATGTCGCGGGCGTTGACGATTTTGAAGTAATATTGAAACGCCGCTTGCTGAAATTCAGGCGGAATATTGTTAACAAGCCGCCGGCCGACGCTTTCCAGATAGGCAGTTGAATCCGTATCTTTTAAGATCGGCATTTCCTTTTCGACCTGCACGGAATATTCGCGGCCGGCTTTGACATCATCCTGAACCTTATATTTATTTTTCGGGGCTTTGACCTGGGTTTGGGCGATTGCCGCGAACGGCATCGCCAGCATTGTAAAAACCAAAACAAGTGCTGCAAAATTTCTGTTTAAGTAAAATCTCTTCATCTTTTCCTCCAAAATCGCTTTGCTTTAAGTCTATGAAAAATTTGACAGATAAGCAATAAAGAACCGTAAAACTTCGGTATGATGAAAAAAAATTGATTTTGAGTTGCTTAAACAGTTCAGCACGAAACGCCAATAAGAACGGAGAGGTTAAAGACTTTTGTTTAATGGCTGGCGGATTTTGAATCTTCCGCCGCCGGGAAAATCGGTTTTCTGTCTTTTTGATCAGTTGATACCGGTTGCAAAACGTCCCGCACTTTCCCGATTAAATGCGCGGCTTCATTTGAGCCGACCTTTGCCGAGTGTTTTTTATCAACCAAAATTGCCAACGCCAGTTCATTACTTAGATCACTTAATAAATTCATAGTTTTTTGTGTTTAGACTATCGGAACTTGCTCCGACAGACCTTTTCCGAGAAGGATTTTTTATTATTACTACTTTCGCGATTTAGCTGATTTTAGTTTGGCGATGTTAGGTAAATGTTAAATAAATGTTAAATCTGCAATTAAAAAAAGGTCGCCGATTTCCGGGCTGCGGATATAATTGTTGACTTGCGAACACAATCAATCTTAAAAAGATTGTCTGCAAATGGCTTAAGTAGCCTTAGGAGAAATTAGATGGTTTATAAACAAATTACCGGTATTATTTTGATGTTCACGGTCTCGCTCGGATTGGCTTGCAGCGGTCAGCCGGTTGGGCAGACCAACGGCACGACAACCGGCGGAACAATGAGTTTGCAAGGCTCAGGTTCGACCTTTGTCAAACCAATGATGGACAAATGGACAAGTGAATTCGGAAAACTTAATGCAACCAGCAAAATAGATTATCAGTCAACCGGTTCGGGCGCGGGCATCAAAGCCATTCAAAATCAAACGTCGGATTTTGGAGCTTCCGATGCGGCGATGAAAGATGACGAATTGAAAGCGGCAATCGGCGGTGATATTATCCACATTCCGGTCGTTTTGGGCGCGGTGGTCATAACTTATAACCTGGCGAACGTCAAACAACCATTGCGTTTGACGCCCGAAGCCATTTCCGATATTTATTTGGGCAAGATCAAAAGGTGGAACGACGAAAAAATCAAAAAAGAAAACGCGGATGTAGCACTTCCCGACTCGGAAATTCTGCCAGTTTTCCGGGCTGACGGCAGCGGCACCTCCGATATTTTTACGGATTATCTATCGAAAACCGTTCCCGAGTGGAAGGAGAAGATCGGCCGAACCAAAAATCCGCAGCTTCCGCCAGGCGTCGGAGTCGGCGGAAAAGGGAACGAAGGTGTTATGGGACAAGTCAAAAACACGCCGAACACGATCGGCTATGTCGAGCTGACCTTTGCCAAAGCCAACAATTTGCCGACCGCTTTAATAAAAACCAGCGCGGGAAGTTTTGTCGAACCGAGCGGCGAAACCGTTTCAAATGCGGCGGCCGGGATGATTGCTAAAATGCCCGAGGATCTGCGGTTTGAAATTACCAACGCCGATGGTGCAAATTCTTATCCGATTTCCGGTATCGTCTATGTTTTGGTTTATAAAAACCAGAAAGACGCCGGACGCGGTAAAGTTTTGGCAGACTTTTTGTGGTGGGCGACCCACGACGGCGAAAAATTTGTCAAAGATCTGCATTACGCGCCGCAAAGGTTTGCCGTCGGCGGTCAACGCTCTGATTTTCGTTTCAACTTTTTTCACGAGTTCGGCAGGGAGCGGCGCGTAGTGCAGATCTTTGACAAATTTTTCGCCATCGTGGGTCGCCCACCACAAAAAGTCTGCCAAAACTTTACCGCGTCCCGCATCTTTTTGATTTTTATAAACCAAAACATAGACGATACCGGAAATCGGATAAGAATTTGCACCATCGGCGTTGGTAATTTCAAACCGCAGATCCTCGGGCATTTTAGCA
>JANLTD010000683.1:0-5914 GCA_031362765.1 Acidobacteriota bacterium
TGTTGTCATAATTTTCAGTTTGTTTGCGATAAGTTTCGGAAAATTATAGCACGTTTCAAAGTGAGAATTATTTGCAGACGCGTTGCCGAATTAACCTGAAATTGCATAATAATAGTTCAGCATAATTCTTAGGAGGAAGCGATGAGTAATGAAAATACAATCTACGAGGTAGAAAAAATCTACATTTACGAGTCTGAACCGGGGTTTGTCGAAGTTAGATACTATGCGATAGATGACGGTCTTGATCTGGGCAGTTGGCTTTATATCGAGCGGGCGAGTGTTCCGACGCTTATCGAAATGTTGAGTCAGCGTTTGAATGGTTACGGTCAGGGCGAAATCCTATGCCGGAGCGGAAATGACAGCTTTCAAATCCAACCGTTTTACGACATTCTGAACCGGCGCAACGGCGACGTGCTGCATAGCGGACATAGAGGTTTCCTGATGCCCAAATCTGATGCCGAAGAGTTCTTGAGACTACTTTCAGACTTAGCCGCAAAAACTTCTACCGAGTCAATCAACGAGTCAATCACAGAGTCAATCAAGGAAATATCGGAGCGACAGCTTCTGGAAGCCGCCGCAAGCGGAGACTTAAACGCTATCGGTAACGCTCTGGCGAGCGGCGCGGACGTCAATGTGCATAATCAGCATAAACAAAGCGCATTAAGTATCGCCGCCGAAAAAGGACATTTATACGCCGTCGCAATTCTGCTGACAGCCGGTGCCGACATTGAAAATCTCGATGTCGGCGACAGGACACCGCTGATGGTTGCCGCCTTCCACGGAAAGACGCAAGTTGCATATTTATTATTGCGTTACGGTGCAGTCATTAACCGCGACCTGCTGAGTTCACTAAAACTCAAGGTAGATATTTTTGAAGAAAATGCCGGAGCGGGAATGGTTGATTCAGATTATACAGCGGCGTGGCGGAAATTTTTAGACTTTATGATTGAAAAATGGCATAAGCAAAATGAAACGGCTTCTCCATAAATCTGTAGTAAAGAGGTATCCGTGCGGCAGTTCGCTCAGACCTTTGAGCGTGCCGGTTAGGAAATCTGTGGTCATAATTTTTATTTGCTTCAGATAAGTTTTCGGGTAAATTATGTCACGGCGGATTATTGTTAAAAGCAGATAACAAAAACAAAAATTCGATTATCGGAAAGTTGAAATTTGTGAACGAAACCGACGCAACACAGTTAGACGCATCTTTGATAGAAGCCTGGAACGTGCCCGAAAAACTGCCGGAAATGCGCGAATGGCTGAAAGAAACGGGACGGATTTGAGCCGTGTTGTTAATCAGATAAAACGCAAACGCTTTGGATCAGGATTTGCTATCTGGCGGACTGAAATTCAACTTAAAGACGGCTCGGCGGCGTGGTTAATTCCTTCAAAGGTCCGAAATCATAATGAAGTTTGGACTTTTGTTAATAATTTGCCGTGCGAACATTTGGAAAAAAGAGTTTAATTGAGAAGTGAAAAAACTGAGATGACACAAAAAATCGGACAAATATTGCTTTGGATTGCGGTCGTGGCTTGGAGTTTGTGGTTTGGTGGTTTGATGTATGAAATGGTCGTGATCACGCCGCTTTGGAGTTCGGCACTGCCTGAATCTGTGATTGAATGGAATGCAAGACCGCAATATCTCGTGATTCCGACGAAATTTTACGCGCCGGTTGCGATAACAACGATTTTGTCTTCATTGCTCGGTTTGATTTTGGTGTGGAAATCGAGCAATCGCCGTTTATGGTTGGTTCTTTCGACCGTTTGCGCGAGCTTGACGTTGGCTTTTACGCTGGTCTATTTTTTCCCGAAAAACGAAGTTTTGTTTCATAACAACAGCGCAGGTCTGAGCGGCGCAGATATTACGGCGATCGCCAACGCCTGGCTGACGGCAAATTGGATTCGCGTCTGTGTGATAGCGATCGGTTTCTTTGCGGCGTTACGAGTGTATAATGGTGGAAGAAATACGTCGGAAAAAAGGCTTTAGAATTTTATGAAATACGAAAAAGTTAAAAATTATTACAACGGGCAGTTTGTCGAAAGTGCGTCAAACGCAAGTTTAGATGTCGTCTCGCCGGTTGACGGAAATTTGCTCTCAAAAGTTCCGATGTCGAGCGCGAATGAATTAAACGCGGCGGTCACTTCGGCGAAAAATGCGTTTGACGCGTGGAGCAAAATGCCGATCAAAGAGCGCGTGCAGGTGTTTTTCCGCTATCGTGCATTGCTCGAAAGAGATTTGGACGAACTGACGAAACTTGTATCGGAAGAAAACGGCAAAACTTACGACGAAGCCAAAGCGGAAGTTGAAAAATCCATTGAACTCACAGAGTTTGCGTGTTCGATGCCGCAGCTTGTGTCGGGCGAGATCCTCGAAGTATCAAAGGGCGTCGAATGCCGCACGGAACATTTTCCGATCGGCGTCGTCGCCTCGATCGTGCCGTTCAATTTTCCGCTGATGGTGCCGAATTGGACGATGCCGAACGCGCTTGTTTTGGGAAATACGATGGTGATGAAGCCTTCGGAATTAGTGCCGCTGTCGTGTCTGCGGATGGCGGAATTATTGAAGGAAGCAGGACTTCCCGACGGAGTTTTCAACATCATCAACGGCGGACGCGAAATCGTCGAAGCGATCTGCGCTCATAAAGATATTGAAGCCGTCAGTTTTGTCGGTTCGACGCGCGTTGCGAAATTGGTTTACCAACAAAGCACACATAACTTAAAACGCTGCATCGCGCTCGGCGGCGCGAAAAATCATCTGTTCGTGTTGCCGGACGCGAATCCGATGATGACGGCGACAAATGTTACAGCGTCAATGTCGGGTTGCGCCGGTCAGCGTTGTATGGCGGCTTCGGCAATGCTTGCGGTCGGCAATGTGAATCCGATCATTGACCAGATTTGCGTTGAAGCCAGAAAAGTAATTCCCGGCGTGAACCTCGGCGCGGTGATTTCAAAAGCGGCTAAGGAACGCATCGAAGGCTATATTTCGGAAGCCGAATCAAACGGCGCAAAGATTTTGGTTGACGGTCGGGGCGCGGTTGTCGCGGGCAAAGAAAACGGCACTTATGTCGGGGCGACCGTGATTGATTTCGTGACGCCCGAAATGTCGGTCGCAACCGAAGAAATTTTCGGCCCCGTCATTTCGATCATGCGGACTGCAAATCTCGACGAAGCATTAAAGATCGAAAACGCAAATCCATACGGCAACGCGGCGAGCGTTTTTACGCAATCAGGCGGCGCGGCGCGGTATGTGATGGAACACGCTTCGGCCGGAATGATCGGCGTCAACATCGGCGTTCCCGTTCCGCGCGAACCGTTTTCATTCGGCGGTTGGAACGAATCACGCTTCGGCGCCAACGACATCACAGGCAAAAGTTCGATCGAATTTTGGACGAAATTAAAGAAAACGACGACCAAATGGAACGCAGAAGCGGGCATTAACTGGATGAGCTAATTCGATTTTGGATTTTGGATTAATAATCAAGGCTTTATAAATTGCCACTAGCTTCAGCTAGTGGACAGCAAGATAAAGACAAAGGCTTTAGCCGAATATCTGAAAAACAAATTTCCTTTTGGCTTTAGCCTAACAAAACTCTATGCCATTTGTTAAAGTTTGGATACATTTTGTCTGGTCAACTAAAAATCGTCAGCCTTTTTTGACTGATGAAATAAGGCAGAAAGTTTTCAAACATATTCGGGAAAATGCAAAAGAAAAAAATATTCATCTCGATTTTATCAACGGCTATGTTGACCACGTTCATTGTTTGATTTCGCTCGGCACAGATCAAACACTTGAAAAATTGATGCGGCTTATCAAAGGCGAATCGTCTTTTTGGATAAATAAAAATCAATTGTGCCAAGGCAAATTTGGATGGCAAGATGAATATTTCGCTGTTGGAGTTTGTGAATCAATGCTCGAAAATGCAAGAAAGTATATTGCTAATCAGAAAGCACATCATCGGACGAAAAGTTTTGATGATGAATTTGAAGAATTTTTGAAAAGGGCGGGATTTCAAAAGTTTAAGGACAGAGAAAATTAGGCTAAAGCCATAAGGAAATTTATAAAAATTTAGAATTTGGCTAAAGCCGTCTGATGATGAAACTGTCCACTAGCTGAAGCTAGTGGCAATTTAAAGGAAAGTGTTTTAACCAAATAAAGCGAAATGAAATATATCGCTAAACTATTAAGCAAAAGTGAAAATCGCTCAGGCTCTTCGTATGGTTTGAAGGTCGGCGTTTTCAAAGTCGAAAATCATATAGAAGAACAAATAGGCGAATATCAAAGAAATTATCCCACGCTTTTTAGTACATTTTGTCATTTTCAAAAAGATGGAAAAGATTTCGCGCTTTATTCGCCTGATTGTACTGTTACGAGAATAATGGAATTGCCTTCCTGCAAAGACATTGGCGGAGAAAAACCAAGCGCGCGCGGATTTTGTCCGACAGATTATTTTGTTCCGACCTATATTGAGCAGGAAATTATTACAGAGGCAATTGGTTCAGAAATAACAGATAAAAAAAATGGGTGGAAGAGGATCGTCAACAAACCCGAAGAGAAAGACCTTTCGGAGTTTATTACCAAAACTCCATTTACAAATGCTTTAACAGGAGAGCAATGCGGAACAATATCTACTTACCGCCCTTTAACGCCTTTAACCTATTATTCTTTTGGTTTTGTTGCCGGTTGTATTTGGGGTGATGACAGTACTTATAAAATTCAGTATCTGGATTTATCAGAAGCAGAAAAAGGGATTATTAAACGAGATGAAAGGTTTGGATATATTGTACTTCCCGAAAATCAAAGTCTAAAAGACGCAATTGATATGTATGATTATGGCTGGGATGAAGAAGATGAATCCACGAATTACATCCGAATAAATGTAATGCAAACTTTCGATCTGACAACCGGAAAAGCAGTTGACTAAAATCTATGAAAACAAAAATTCAAATCGCCTCCATTTTTACATTTGCGCTTTTCACGCTTGTGGTTTTTGTGCCGAAAGGCGAGACGCAAACGAAAACCGAAACCGCCGGACAAAAATTCAAAAGCATCAAGGTCTTAAACGATATGCCGGCCGATCAGATGGGAAAAGTGATGAATATGATGGCGGCGAGTTTGGGCGTAAATTGTGCGTTTTGCCACGCATCAAACGACAGCGATTATGAAAAGGAAGGTTTTGAGCATAAAGATACGGCGCGGCAGATGCTCAAGATGACTTTTGAAATGAACAAGAATTATTTTAAAGGTCGTCCCGAAATCAATTGCAATTCGTGTCATCAGGGCAAATCGCATCCGCAGCCGAGTTTTCCTTTGAAACCTGTCGTTCAGGAAGAGCGTCCCGCACCACCCGCAAAGAAACCGACGGCTGAAGAGCTTTTGGCGAAAGTTGAAGAGATCTTGGCGAAATATGAAACGGCACTCGGCGGAAAAGCTAACCTGGTAAAAATAACTTCGCGGCAGATCAAAGCTGAGCGGCTTGAACCGGACGGAAAAACTGTCGAAGCGGAAGAAGTTTTGCAAAAATCTGGTAAAATGTCGGTTAAAACGATTTATCCGTCAAAAGAATTCGGCGATTATCTTGTCACCGAAGGTTTTGACGGCAAAGCGGCGTGGAAACGCGGGAACAAAGACGAGATCGTTTTGAAACCGGACGAAGCCGAGCAAATAAAACGCGAAGCGCAGCTTTTTGCCAATTCGAATCTGAAAGCGGTTTATGCGAAATTGGAATTTCGCACTGTTGATAAAATTGAGGGACGCGAAGTTTATATTGTCACGGCGACCAACGCAGATGGCAGCCGCGAACGTCTCTATTTCGACGCGCTGACAGGTTTGCTGGTGCGCCGCGCCGCGTCAACCGCAACGATTTTGGGGAATTTCGTTTACCAGGTTGATTACACCGATTACAAAGATTTCGGCGGC
>JANLTD010000687.1:0-3596 GCA_031362765.1 Acidobacteriota bacterium
AAGCGCTTCGAGCGGCTGAAAAATTGTTAAATTTAGAGCCTGAAAATCTTGACTTTTTGTATCTGTACGGAGTCGCTTCCCTACAAAATAAGAATCTGCAGGACGCGGAAACATCGCTGACGAAATTTTTCGAAGCGCGCCCCGATGATTCGCGAGGTTGTCTGGCTTTGGGGCTGACCTTTGCCGCCCGAACGGATAAATTGCGCGAAGCGCGCGCGCAGATGGAAAAATGTCTGGTCATAAATCCGAATAATTACGAATCGGCGTATCAACTCGGGCTTTCTTATAAAGCGCAAGGCGAAACCGCAAAAGCCATCGAGTATCTGGAGCAAACCGTCAGACTGGCACCCGATTACGCAGCGGCTCTGCGCGATCTGGGCACTGTTTATCTGCAATTGGGCGGAGAAACCAAGGCGCGTCCCGTTTTGGAAAAGGCGGTTTCGCTTAATCCGAATGACGCCGAAACCCATTTCCAATTAAGTCGGCTTTATAATTTGATCGGCGAACGCGAACTCGGAAAAAAACATCTTGAACTCTTTCAGAAACTTAAAAATCCCAAAAAAGACGGAATGTAATGATATTCACCAAACGTTTAATCACAATTTTTTTAATTTCAATACTTTGCAGTCAAATCATTGCGGCGCAGGGCGATGTCTGCAAAGATCGTAAAATACCGCAATTGACGGATATTTATTCCAAAACCGGCATAAACTTCGTTCACACATCCGCCCCTGAAAAGAAATATATCGTCGAATCAATGAGCGGCGGCGTTTTGTTGATTGATTATGACCGCGACGGCTGGTTGGACATATATTTTACCAATGCGCCGACCGTTGAAATGGCTTTGAAAAACGAAAAATCAAAAAGCCTGTTCTACCGTAACAACCGAAACGGGACTTTTACCGATGTGACGGACAAAGCAGGAGTCGGATTCCCCGGCTATGCGATGGGCGGCGCGGTTGCAGATTTCAATAATGACGGTTTCCCCGATATGTATGTCACCTGTCTCGGCGGAAATGTTTTGTATAAAAACAACGGCGACGGAACATTTTCGGATGTTACCAAACAAGCGGGAGTCGCCGACGGACGGTGGTCAGCGGGAGCGGCGTTCGGGGATTATGACGGCGACGGATTCTTAGATCTGTATGTTGCCAACTACGTTGATTTTAAGCTCAACGATCTGCCCGGTTTTGGTTCGCTTCCGACCTGTAAATTTCGCGGAATTGATGTGCAATGCGGTCCGCGCGGCTTAAAAGGTGCGAGTGACAGCTTTTTTCGCAACAATGGCGATGGAACATTTAAGGAAATTTCAAAACAACTCGGGCTCGATGATTCGCAAGGCTATTACGGAATGCAGCCGGTTTTTTCGGATTTCGGCAAAACCGGAAGATCGGATATTTATGTCGCCAACGATTCAACTCCAAACTTTTTTTATCGGAATGACGGGAAAGGAAAATTTTCCGATGAAGGGTTTATCTCGGGAACGGCGGTCAGCGGCGACGGTTCCGAGCAAGGTTCGATGGGCGTTGCCGTCGGCGATTATCTGCACACGGGGAATTTCGCGATCTATGTGACGAATTTTGTTGACGAATACAACACACTTTATCGCAACAACGGAAATTACGATTTTACGGATGTTTCATTTAACGCCAAAGTCGCGCAAGCGACGCGCCCGTATGTCGGTTGGGGAACCGGTTTTTTTGATCTTGATAACGACACGTGGCTTGATCTGTTTGTCGTTAACGGGCACGTTTATCCGCAAATGGATCAGATCTCGTCGGGCGCAAAATACAAACAAAGCAAGCTTTTGTTTATTAATCAGGGCGATACGACATTTTGCAACGCGTCAACGCAAGCCGGAACGGCTCTGTCCGAACTTCGCGTTTCGCGCGGCGCGGCTTTCGGCGATCTGGACAATGACGGCAACATAGATATCGTCGTCGGCGATCTGGACAATGCGCCGATGATCTTAAAGAACGAAGGCGACAGATCGAACCATTGGGTAACGCTCGAACTCGGCGCAACACAGGGAAATCCGCTTGCCATCGGCGCGAGAATCAAGATCACGACCGGAAAGATCGTCCAGACCGAAGAGATCAGAAGCGGCGGCAGTTATTTGTCGCAAAATGATCTGCGGGTTCATTTCGGGCTCGGCACTGCCGCCAAAATTGATTCGATCGAAATTCGCTGGAATTCAGGCAAGGTCGAAACGATCAAAGATGTCGAGATTGATAAATTTCACGCGATTCGGGAAGGCGAAGGCATCGTGCCGGTTGACAAAATTCGGTCGAAAATGAGGAAATAGGCATCTAAGCAAAAGCTTTGTGATGCTCAGAGTAACGCCTTAAGAGGAGAAAACGCCGCATCTCGCTGGCGGTTTCGCAGTCATAAATCCGTAACTGCGGAACGACAAGCAAAATATCGCAAAACTTCTGTTCACCTGTTAAGTTCGACAAAAAGATGAAAAAAATATTGATTCTTATAATTCTAGTTCTTTTGCAAATTAAAGCGTTTGCCGGAGATTCCCCAATCACTTTCAAAGACGTTTCGGCTGAAAGCGGAATCAATGTCGCGCAGGTTTCGATGCCTGAAAATCGTTATATCATCGAATCAATGAGCGGCGGCGCGGCGGTTTTTGATTGTGACGGCGATGGCTTTTTAGATATTGCGACGGTCACCGGTTCGTCGGTTGACAGATTCAAAAGCGGCGGCGGCGATTTATTCATTACGCTTTATCGTCAGATCGACGGCGCAACGAGCAAAACGCCGCGATTTGAAAACATAACCGAATCTGCCGGACTCAAACGCAAAGGTTATGGAATAGCGGCGACAGCGGTTGATTTTGACAATGATGGCATTCTTGATCTATTCATCACCGGATTCAAAGGAAATGCCGCCTATCGCGGACTCGGACAATGCAAATTTCAGGATGTCACCGAAAAATCCGGCTTACTGGGGCAAGGATTAATGACCGGCGCGGCTTGGGCCGATTATGACCGGGATGGCGATCTGGACCTGTTTGTTGCTGCCTACGTGACACTTGATCTGAATAATTTGCCGGTCTATGGCAGTTCTCAAACCTGTTCGTTCAGAGGCATTCGAGTGCAGTGCGGTCCGCGCGGACTGAATGGTGACAGAGATTTTTTCTATCGGAACAAAGGCGACGGAACTTTTGAAGAGATCGCGCAGAAAATTGGCGTTTCGGACGATAAAGGATATTACGGGCTCGGCGCACTTTGGGTCGATTACGATAATGACGGTTGGCTTGATCTCTACGTTGCTAATGACGGTTCGCCAAATTATCTTTATAAAAACAACCGCAACGGAACCTTTTCTGATGTGAGCTTTGAAAGCGGCACGAGTTATAGCGGCGCGGGTGTCGAACAAGGCTCGATGGGCGTCGCCTCGGGCGATTACGATTTGGATGGGAAAATAGATTTGTTCACTACGAATTTCGATGGTGAACACAATACTCTTTATAAAAATATCGGAGCGAAAGGCTTTCTTGATGTTTCATTGGAGTCGAAAGTCGGCGCGGTAAGTAATCCGTTTGTTGGTTGGGGAACGAGTTTTGTTGATTTTGACAACGATGGCTG
>JANLTD010000690.1:0-8759 GCA_031362765.1 Acidobacteriota bacterium
ATTATTGCCGAAGAGGGCTATAATGCGACCATTTCGGGTTCTCCGGCAGATGTTGCAAAATTCATTGAAATAATTGAAAAGATCTTTGCAACAAAATTGAGGTACAAATCTTCGTTTCATAAGGAGCGTCCTTTTCTGAAGGTCAAGGTCAGGATAAAAAAAGAAATTGTCTCGCTTCGAAAGACAGTCTCGATCGAAAAGGGAATCGGGACGCATACCAAACCGGCCGATTGGAACAAAATCATATCTGCGGAAAATACGATAATTTTAGACACTCGCAATGATTACGAGGTCGAACTCGGGACATTTAAGGGCGCGATCAATCCGGGCATCGAAAAATTCAGTGATTTACCGCAATATGTTGCTGAACATTTTGATCCGGTTGACAAAAAACGGATCGCAGTGTTTTGTACGGGCGGAATCCGCTGCGAAAAATTTGCGCCGCTGATGAAGGAAATGGGTTTTGAGGAAGTTTTTCAGCTCGAAGGCGGAATATTAAAATATCTCGAAGAAACTCCTGAAAATGAGTCGCTTTGGGAGGGCGAATGTTTTGTTTTTGACGACCGGATAGCGGTTGATAAAAACTTACGGGGCGGAAAAACCGTTGATCGCAGACCTTTGACGATCAATCCGCCGCAAAAAAAATGAAAATATCACCATCACGGATCGCCGCCTTTGAAATACTCACAAAAATCGAAAAAGAAAAAGCTTTTTCATCGGTTTTGCTGCCGATGGCCGAAGAAAAGCTGGAAACCAAAGACCGCGCACTTTGTCACGAATTAACGCTCGGAACATTAAGAAAACAAATCTATCTTGACCGCGTCATCGAAAAACTGACGAATGGGAAAAAACTTGATCTGGCTGTCAGGATCATTTTGCGGATCGGGCTTTATCAAATGATCTTTCTCGACAAGATCCCGGCTCATGCAGCGATCAACGATTCGGTAAATCTTGTCCAAATGGCAAAAAAGACTTCTGCCAAAGGTTTTGTAAACGCGGTTTTGCGAAAATTTACCCGTGAAACGGTCGAACTTGAATTTGAAGGCGAAGTTGAAAGACTGTCGGTCGAGACCTCGCATCCGAAATGGTTGATCGAAAAATGGATCGCTGATTTTGGCTTTGATGAAACATGCCGACTAGCGGCTGCCAATAACGAAACGCCGAAATTGAATTATCGCTGGACGGCGAAAACGACGGAAACAACCAAACAACGAAGCGGCGAAGCGGCAAACCGGCAATTATTCGAGTTGGCGGAAAAAGGTGAAATTTATTTTCAGGATGAAGGCTCACAAATGATCGGTAATGCGGTCGAGCTGCGGGGAAATGAAAAGTTTTTAGACGTCTGCGCGGCGCCCGGAAGCAAAACAACGCAGATTGCAAATTTAATACCCGGGACTTCAAATTTAATAGTGGCCGGTGATTTGCATTTTCAAAGAGTAAAAATGCTTCGGGAGAATTGTCGCAAACAAGGCGTAGATTTTGTCAATGTTCTGCAATACGACGCCGCAGAAGGCTTGCCTTTTGCGGATGAAAGTTTTGACGTTGTGTTGCTTGATGCGCCGTGTTCCGGAACCGGCACGATCAGCCATAATCCGGAGATCCGTTATTTCCTCGAAACAAAAGATTTTGCGGAGTTATCCGGCAAACAACTCAAAATCTTAAAAAGCGCATCAAAGCTAGTAAAACCAGGCGGGCGCATTATTTATTCGACCTGTTCATTGGAAAAAGAAGAAAACGAGTTGGTTTGCAGTAACTTTTTGGTTGATAATATTGAGTTTCAAACTGTCAAACCACATATCTCGGATAGTTATTTGACGCCTCAAGGGTTTGCGCGGACTTTTCCGCAAAATAACAATATGGACGGATTTTTTATTGCCGTGTTTGAAAAGATGTAGTTTTCTGATAAGGTTTTTATGTCCTTTGGGTCGTTTGTTTCAATTAATAATGCTAGACTTTCGTATTAATTTTGGGAGTTTTACAGAAAAGTGGGTTTTATAAAAAAAATCGGATCGGCGTTTGGGAAACTGATAATTGTCGCACTTCTGGCGGCGGCTTTTTTATTGGGAATGGGTTTTGTTGTTTTTCGCTCGCTCGAAGGTTCTGAGGTTGTCGTGCCTGAGATTGTCGGCAAGAATTATGCGGCGAGCGAAAAAGAACTGGAAGCACTGGGATTAAGAATCAAAAAACGCGCGGATCGTTACAGCGAAGAGCAGCCCAATACGGTTTTGGAGCAGCTTCCCAAGCCGGGCGATACGGTTAAGACCGGACAGATGATACTGGTCGTGACCAGCAAACCGAATGGCGAAGGCGACGAAAAACCGACAACTCTCAAAAAGGGAAATCAGACGGTTGATCAGGACGACTCGGATAAAATTGAAGAACTGATCTCCGACAAACCTAAAAAGAAATCGAATTCAAATACGAATACGACCAAGAAAAAAGCCCCGACAACACGTGATGTCATAAAAGATGAGACGAATTCAAATTCATCGAACAGCGATAATAAAAATTCGTCTGAAACGCCGAATAGTTCGACAAAAGATAATAAAAACGGTTCGACCGCACCGATAAAGAAACCAACACCTTCCGATTCACCAAAGCCGACAACGGGCAAACCCCCGAACGGCGGAGAAACGCGTCCCAGAAAAACTCCGTAAGGTGAAAAAGGCAACTGTTGGATTTTAATGTGCAACAAAGTAAAAGTAAAAATAAGTAAAAAGTAAAAAAGTAAAAAAGTAAAAGGTGAAATTGGCAGATCATTTTGCTTTCTTAACAGAACTTTGAAAATTGAAAATAAACTATGTTTGAATTAGCTCCTTCGATCCTATCGGCGGATTTTACACGGCTGCCGGAAGAGATTCGCGCGGTTGAAAAAGGCGGCGCAACAGTTTTACACGTGGATGTGATGGACGGCAGATTTGTTCCGAACATCACGATCGGGCTGCCCGTCGTAAAATCGATCCGTAAGATCACCGATCTGACGATCGATTGTCATCTGATGATTGTCGAACCCGGAAATTATGCGGTCGAATTTGTCAAAGCCGGAGCAGATATGGTTTCTGTTCATATTGAAGCAGATGTCCATCTTCATCGAACTTTGACGGCGATCGCGCAGGCCGGGGCACAAGCAGGAATTGCGATCAATCCGGCAACACCGCTTAGTTCATTGGAAGAAGCCTTGCCGTTTGCTGATTTTGTACTGATAATGTCGGTTAATCCGGGATTTGGCGGACAAAAATTTATCCATCCGGTGCTTGATAAGATACGCCGTTTGCGCCGGATGATCGACGAACGAGGGCTCTCGACGCGAATCGAGGTTGACGGCGGAATTGATGCGAAAAATATTAAGCAGACCGTCGAATCAGGCGCTGAAATTATCGTTGCGGGATCAGCCGTTTTCGGTCGCGAGGACCCGGCCGAAGCAGCGCGGGAATTAATTGATCTGGCAAGGGTTTGGGTCTGACGATTGGGGATTTTGGATTGCTGATTTGGGATTATTTGTTTGATCGAGAATCGTCAGACCTCTGGAATCCGAAATCCGAAATCCTAAATAAAGTTTGAGGAAATTATGTTTTTTAGAGTAAACAAAACAATTATTTGTAGTTTTATATTAGTTTTAAGTTTCGTCGGTTCGATATCGGCGCAAACCAAACAGGGTGACGGCACTCCGCTTCAGAGACTCGAAGTGATGCGTCAAAAACTCGAAACGATGCGGCGCTCGCTGCAAAGCGCGATAGGGGCGATCAAGGACGAAAATAAAGACGACAAAACTAAAAAAGACGACAAAGATAAGCTCGATACTCCGGCAGGTCGGCTTCGCGGGTTGGAAAAAGAAACGTCCAATTTGCAATCAGAGATCAATAGTCTTCGCGGAAAAGTTGAACGCTCGGAAAAATATGAGATCAGCGATATAGATCAGGTTGAAGAACGGGTTCGCGGGCTTCAGTCAACCGTTGACAACGCGCTTTTAGAAACAGCTTCGAATCGCGCCAATCCAAAATCAACTGTCGGCGATAAGCGCGAAATCAAGAAAAAGAAAAAGTTTTTAGGCATTTTCGGCGGCGGCGGTAATGACGAGTATGACGAGCTGATCGGCAGCGTGGTGCCGGGACGCGACCGCGAATTATTTGTTGTCGCGACAAAAGAGGTTCGAAAAAATAATTACGAGGTCGGACGGCTTCTTTTTCAGACGATTATCACAACCTATCCCGAATCGCTCTATTTGCCGATGGCAAAACTCGCGGTTGCCGATTCATTCTATCTCGAAGGCTCCACCAGCGCCTTGATTCAGGCTTCTTCCGGCTATCAGGAATGGCTGACATTTTTCCCGACCCATCCGTTGGCTGATCGTGTTTTGCTCAAAATTGCGGAATCGGAAATGCGTCGGATCGGATTGCCCGACCGTGAAATAGCCAATGCGCGCCGCGCCGAGCAAAAATTGAAAGCATTTCTCCAAAACTATCCTAAATCGCCGCTTCGTCCGCTGGTTGAACTTCGTTTGAAAGAAGTTCAGGACAATCTCGGATTACATAATCTTTACATCGGAAACTACTATTACACACTTTCGGTGACGCAGAAAAAAGGCGGTTTGAAGGGCGCGCAGTCACGTTATCGCGAGATCTTGGACAAGTATCCGAATTTCAGCTTTATGGACGAAGCACTGTACAAATTGGCGGTCACATACTTGCTTGAAGAAGAAACCGATCAAGCCGCAAGATATTTTCAGCAAATTGTCAGCGATTATCCGAACAGCGATTACATCGAAAAATCAAAAGAACAGCTGCAATTGATCGGAGCCAAAATTCCCGAGACAAACCCAAATAGAAATGAAGTATTGACACCCGAAAAGGCTTCTTTTATTTCGAATTTCAGAAACCAGTTTTTTGGAATTTATCCCCTGACAATTGATAGAGACGGCGTTCTAATGACGCGTGATTTCGACAAATGCAAATTTGAACTGATTGACCGCGTGATTGAAAATTCCGGCGACGTGGCGGCCAGCGAAATACCGAAAACCCTAACCGCTGTCATGGTACCGTGCGAACAGCAGGCAAAAAAGAGTCAGGAGACCAAACCGCAAACTCAGCCGCAACAAAAATAGTTGTTTTTGGTAATTGTCTAACTAAATGAACGAGATTTCCGGCGAAAACCTTTCAAAACTTGAAAAGCGATATCGCTTGACATTTTTTATCGTAATTGCTCAGATTCTCGTTGTCCTGATTCTGGTTTTTGTTTCATGGTTCGGCATTTATAAGTTTGAAACGGATCATTCATCCATTGATCTTTCGACCTTTTGGGTTGCGATGCTTTTTATCGCGATCGGAAGTTTTGTTTTGCGGAGGCTTTTCTTTAGTTGGGAAAGATTGAAAAATATTACACTTTTGAAAGGTGTTTCCGGACTATTGGGTACTTTGCAAACAAATTCTGTGATTCTCGGAGCGGTGGCTGAAATAGTTGCGATCCTCGGGTTTTTGATTTCAATGTTCAGCGGTACGAGCTCTGATATGCTGCGTGCCGGCGCGATATCTCTCGTCATATTTTTTATAAATTTCCCGCGAAAAAGCCTTTGGATCAAGATAGTTTCAAATTTGGAAAAGGTTTAAGAGGTTTTATTAATGAACGTAATAGTGTTATCGGTGCCGATCCTGGCAATTCTTTCGGTTTCAACAGTAGTTTTCGCTCAGAATGAGGGAACACCATCGCCGCGACAAACACCGCCGCCGTTGGTTGTCAAAACGCCTTTGCCAAACCCGAAACTTTCGGAAACTCTTTCCAAAAACATCGAGAATTTATCACAGATCGATGAGATCTCGCGCGAACGCCGTGAACAGGCTTATGTTAAATTGCTCGAAGGCCAGCGCCACATATTCAATCTCAAAAGACAGCGCGGACAGGGAGTGACAAACGGCGCGCGGCTTGCCCGACAAGCATTCCAAAAAGCGGTTGAACTCAACCCGACTTTAGCGGAAGGCTATACCGCGCTTGCCGAACTGTCATTGACAATTCCGCCCAGTGATATCAATGAAGCGATTTCCTTGAGTTCGCTGGCAACAAAGATAGATAAAAATAATTTTGGCGCCCATCGGATATTGTCGCGGCTTTACACGATCAAGAGCCGGCTGAACGAAGCCGCATTGGACGAAATATTCACTATTAAAGCGATCAGTGAATGGAAAGAGATCACCAGGCTTGACCCGCGCAATGCCGAAGCCTGGGCTTTTTTGAGCGAATTTTACAAACGGACAAATAGACCTGACGAGAGGATCACGGCGCTTCAAAAATGGATTGGTTCCGCTTTGTCGATCGAGCCTTTTTTTTACCGAAACTTTATGGGCAATGAGGCCGATCTATCGCCTGAGGCCGCGACATTGATGCTCGGCGAAGCGCTTTTCGACGGCGGACGAATTTCTGAGTCGTTGGAAGTATTGAATCAAGCGATCGCGGATGATCCCGAAAAAAGCGAAACGGTCGAACTTCTGAGCAAAGTCCTCGAAAAAGCTGACAGTAAAACCTCGGCTATCGCGATTCAGTCGCTTCAGCAGGCGATTTATGCGAATCCTGAAAATATTTCTTTGATATTGCTCTTGGCAAGGGTCCAGACACGCGCGGGCAACACCAACGACGCCGCCAAATTACTAAACGACGCGATCCTTCGTTTGGCTGAAAAAGATAAAATGGCGGCCGCCGGTTTGCAGATCTTTCTCGGCGATACTTACCTAAATGCTGAAAGGTATGATGAAGCAACGGCGGCATATCAAAAAGCATTGACGATCGCCGGAATCGATAAAGATAATTTAGCGACCGACAATGATCGTGATTTTGCTATTACGGTGTTTGAGAAAGTTATCAACGCTTATAAAATTGCCAACCGGTTCGCCGATGCAAAAATTGCGATCGATAATTCGCGCGGTGTTTTGGGCGATGAAGATTCGTTTAGCGATCGGCAATTGATTGCGTTATACCGCGAAAACGGTAAAAAACAAGAAACCTTACAAGCAATTCGGGCCGCGCGTTTACGTTTTCCCGATGATTATGGTTTTCTCCGACAGGAAGCCTCAGCCCTGACCCAGTTGGGCAAGGTTGACGAAGGAGTCGCTCTTGTGAAATTAATGATCGGAAAGAAGAACTCGCAAATCCCATCGCCGGCCTTTGACGATTTTTCGAATTATTTGTTTATTTCAATGCTTTACAGCGATGCCAAACGCGGTAAAGAAGCCATTCAAGCGGCAAATCAGGCTTATCAAATAGCAACCGATGATGAACGAAAGCAGATCGCAAAATTAACGCTTGCCACAGCTCAACAAAATGCCGGCGATTTCAAAGGTGCTGAAACCACTTTGCGAGGAATTTTAGCCGTTTCGCCGACAAATCCGATCGCGCTTAATAATCTAGGCTATTTTCTGACCGAACGAAACGAAAAACTTGACGAGGCTTTGAAACTTATTCAGCAGGCATTGATCACAGATCCGGAAAATCCATCGTATCTGGACAGCTTGGGTTGGGTTTATTTCAAGCTTGGAAAATATGATCTGGCGGAAGAAAATTTGAAGAAGGCGCTGAAATTCGATCCGACATCGGCA
Organism: Acidobacteriota bacterium; assembly: GCA_031362765.1. Classification (GTDB taxonomy): domain Bacteria; phylum Acidobacteriota; class Blastocatellia; order Pyrinomonadales; family Pyrinomonadaceae; genus JAFDVJ01. The sequence continues at coordinate 7,581 of JANLTD010000690.1, forward strand.
ACGATCTACGAACATCTCGGTGATGTCTATCAAAAACAAGGCAAAACTGAACTTGCGAAAACTGCCTGGCAAAAAGCCCTCAATCTTCCGGCAGATGCCGAACAGTTAGCCGCCATCAAACAAAAGTTAAATAAAAAGACGACAAAATAATTTTCCGGTTTGAAGCGGTCTCTGACCGCCGGATTGGTAAATGTCAAAAAGGCGGTCAGAGACCGCCTTTTTTTTTGGAATAAGGAATTCATTAATAATTTACAGTAATAGCAAATATTCAACCGAATTTTTGCAAACATAAATAAATCAAGCGGATCAAGAATTTGTCCGCACCTTAACCGATAAAGGCAACTGGCGCCCGAATGGCGGCAGACGCAAAGTTCCGAATCTCTTTATTTATCGGAGAGATGGTCGAGCTTCCGAAGTGAGGTCTAATGAATTTCAAGTCGTTTCCATCGTTATCCAACGTCGTTTTTGGGCTGTTTTTATGCGCCCTTTCAGTCACGATCCAAGCCCAAACAATCAAAGACGACAAATCAGGTTCAGTCGCTGCATTTGTCGCTGGCAAAACGGAAGAGTCGGGACAAATTCGGAAGCGAATTGTCGAATCTGAAGTTACAAAGAAATCAGCTTTTGATATCCCGACAATAAATCAAATATCAGAATTTGAAAGAATAACCTTTGCGCTGATCAATCAAAAGCGTCAGGAACGCGGATTACAGCCATTAATGTGGAGCGAAGAGCTTGCGAAAATAGCGCGGATGCATTCAGAAAATATGGCGAAATTCGATTTTTTCGGTCATCGTGGTTTGGACGGGAAAATGGTCAATGATCGCGCCGATTCGCTCGGGCTCACAAAATGGACCGCGATGGGTGAAAACATTGCCTTCAATCGAGGTTATCAAAACCCGCTTGAATGCGCGGTTGAAAAATGGATGGAATCCGTCGGTCATCGCGAAAATCTATTGAATAGCCGCTGGAAAGAATCAGGGATCGGAATTGCCGTCACCAATAGCGGGACATTTTATTTTACGCAGGTATTTCTCAAGCGAAAGTAATTTTGCCGAAGGCTTTGGTAATGCGTTAGTGAAAAGTTTTAGCGACTGGAGCGCAAGCGTCCCCGCTTGCATACGTCGCTGAGAAGCGGCGTCAAACACTTCGATTCCTAAAAATATTGAAAGAAAATGA
>JANLTD010000709.1:0-17988 GCA_031362765.1 Acidobacteriota bacterium
AATTGCCTCGTTTTCTTCGTCAACGCCGATAATCGTCACCACGTGCTTATAATGTGAAACGACTCGCGGTTCGCGGCTGACGGGGAAAATTCCCGCGACCCAAAGCGGTCCGCAAAGCTGAAGCATAATTTTCAACCCGGAAAGGGAACTGATTTGGGATGTTTTGCCGCAACCCATCTTGAGCGCATTGGCGCAAGCCAGCAGGTCATCATCGCTGATGCCGGTCGCGCGACTTTGTGGCGCATTTGTAAAACCTCCGGCGACGAGTTTGTTTTCGATTGTTTTCAAATCCCAGGCGAAACCATTCGCTTGTAAAATCATTTGATAGCAAGTTATCCAACACTCCATCCGGGTCGGTTGTCCGATGGCGGGCATTGAAGTTCCGCGTTGTGTAATCCATTGACTCATAAATATTTCTCCCTAACTGCCGTTTGATAATTTGTGCTATAATCCGCACTATTCAGCTACGAATTGGAGAATACAAAACAAACGATGCGAAGGTCTTGACAATCAACCTTCTAATTTCCGAAGGTTCTTACAATGAGCAAATCTGTCGGTTACATTTATGAATTTGGAGAGTTTCGACTCGACCTTGTAAAGCGCGAATTGCGGCGTGCGTGCGAAATTATTTCAATGACTCCGAAAGTTTTTGATACTTTGCGTGTGTTGGTTTTGAGTCAGGGAAAAGTTGTTACAAAAGATGTGTTGATGGAAGAAATTTGGGCAGATTCGTTTGTCGAGGAAAGCGGTTTGATGCGGAATATTTCCGTTTTGCGAAAAGCCCTCGGCGAACAAACAAACTCGATTCCTTTTATCGTTACCGTGCCCGGACAAGGTTATCGTTTTTTGGCGGATGTCCGCGAAATATCGGGCGAAGATATATTAATTGTTCACGAACAAACCCGCGCAAGAATCGTCATCGAAGAAAAAGATTCAGCAAACGGCTTTCATTCGCTTGCCGTCTTGCCTTTCAAAACTATCGGAAACAAAGAAGAAAATGGTTACTTAGGTTTGGGAATGGCGGATTCGCTGATCACAAAACTGAGCAACATCAAACAGCTTCGCGTGCGCCCGACAAGCGCGGTCATCAAATATAGCGGTCTTGAACAAGATCCGATCGAAGCCGGAAGAGATTTGCGCGTCGAATCAATCATCGAAGGAAGTATCTGGCAAATCAGCGAACAGCTTCGCGTCACTGTCCAACTCGTCAACATCAAATCGCAAGCCGCGCTTTGGGCGGACAAATTCGACGAATCTTTTACTGATATATTCGCCATCCAGGATTCGATTTCTGAACGGGTTGCCTCCGCCTTAGAATTTAAATTGACGATTGACGAACGCAAAAGACTAACCAAGCGTGAAACTGAAAACTTAACGGCATACCAGCTATATCTTCGAGCATTTTATCAGCTCAACAGACTCTCAGCGGAAAACACCGCCCAGGCAGTCGTAAATTTAGAAAAGGCTATTGCGACTGATCCAAATTATGCTCCTCCTTATACTGCATTGTTCAGTTGTATGGTTTTGATCGGAATATTCCACACGATGCCTGCACTCGTTATTGCAGATAAAGCGCGTGGATTGGCAGCTAAAGCTCTGGAATTGGACGAAACTCTTCCCGCCGCACACTACTCGCAAGGTCTTTCGAGTCTTTTATTTGATTGGGATTTTGGGCAAGCCGAAAAAAGTTATTTGCAGGCTATCAAATTAAATCCCAATGATGCTGAGGCTCATCGGTATTACAGTTTTTATCTCGTAATTGTCGGATGTAATGAAGAAGCGATCCGTGAAGCCGAGATTGCTTTGGGGATTGATCCGTTGGCTCACCATTTAATATTGCAAGTTTCACACGTTCTCTACTATACGAGAAGATATGACGAAGCAATTGCAATGTATCGGAAATGTTTGGATGCAGAGCCTAAGTTTTTATTGGCGCAGATCGGATTGGCAAGATCATACACCGAAAAAGGTATGTTCAAAGAGGCCTTTCTCGTAATGGACAGCATCGATTCTTCTCTTCAGGAAAATCCGCGAGTGATAACTGCTCGCGGCTACATTTCAGCTAAAGCAGGCGACACCAAAAATGCCGGCCAAGCGATTGAAAAACTTTTGGAGTTATCCTTAAAGATTTATGTATCATCTTTTGATATGGCAATTGTCTGTGCCGGGCTGAAAGATATTGAACAGGCTTTATACTGGCTCGAAAAGGCTTTTGCGGAACGCTCGTTTTTAATGCCATTTCTCAAGCCGGATCCATATTTCGATTCATTGCGCAAAGATTCCCGCTTTGATGATATGTTAAAGCGAATCGGATTTTAATTGCTGATGTTACGTTATTTTGGATTTTGACCCGTGAATCCAAAAATCAGTATAGCGAGCAGTCGCGAGCAGGTTTCTTGATAATCAACTTGAATGAAACTTGAGGTGGAGCGCGACGGCTCAACTTCTCTGATGTGTCATTCAGGCAGCATTTATCACCAAATTTGGAACTACTGAACATCAGGTAATTAAACTAAGCAGGTGAGCATAAGTTCTGCGACATAATGGTTGTTCAGAGTAACGCATTTATGCGTGTGAAACCGCCGCGCTTTGCTGGCGGTTTCACGCGCGACAGCCGTTACTATGAACGAAAAGCAAAATGTCGCAAAACTTATGCTTACCCGCTTAATTGCGACAAATTCAAACTCAATCAGTGTTCACTCGCCGCTCTGCTGCAGAAGTTTAGCGACCAAACCTGTCCAGCCTGTTTGGTGGCTGGCACCGACGCCGGCGCCCGTGTCGCCGTGAAAGTATTCGTAAAAGAGAACGTGATCGCGCCAGTATTCATCGGTTTGAAACTTCTCTAAATTGGCGTAAACAGGGCGTTTCCCGTTTTCATCTTTTAAGAAAATATGCGACAGACGGCGCGAGATTTCTTGCGAAACTTCCCAAAGATTCATAAATGCGCCTGAATTAGTCGGACATTCGACGCGCAAATCATCACCATAAAAATGATGAAATTTCTGCAAAGATTCGATCAGCAGATAATTGACCGGCATCCAAACCGGGCCGCGCCAGTTGGAATTTCCGCCGAAAAGTCCCGACGAAGATTCCGCCGGTTCGTAATCAACGCGATGTTCTTCGCCGCCGACATTCAAAATATACGGATTGTCTTTGTGAAAGCGTGAAATGGCGCGAATGCCGTGCGGCGATAGAAATTCGTTTTCGTCGAGCATTACTTTCAAAACGCGCTCCAGTCTTTCGCGAAAGGCGATCGAAAGAAGACGCTTTTCGCCGCTATTTTCCACATTGGCAGTTAATTTCGGACGATTTTTGAGAAACCATTCAAACCTCTGTTTGAAATCAGGCAGCGCGTCCAAAGTTTCCCGTTCGATTGTCGCCACCGCAAAAAGCGGGATCAGTCCGACCATCGAACGCACCTTGAGCGGTCTATTTCCCTGTCCGTGCAGATGGAGAACGTCGTAATAAAAACCGTCCTCTTCGTTCCAGAGCGAAATTCCTTCCTGACCGAGATTGTTCATCGCGTCCGAGATATAGATAAAATGTTCCCAGAATTTGGTCGCCATGTCTTCATAACCATCATCTGTCAAGGCGAGTTCAAGCGCGATCGCCAGCATATTCAAACAATACATCGCCATCCAGCTTGTGCCGTCCGATTGCGCGAGTTTTCCGCCGGTCGGCAGCGGCCGCGAACGGTCGAAAACGCCGATATTGTCGAGTCCTAAAAATCCGCCTTCAAAGACGTTCATTCCTTCCGCGTCTTTGCGATTGACCCACCACGTAAAATTTAGAAGAAGCTTTTGAAAGATCCGCGCCAAAAATTTCGTATCGCCTTTGCCGCAACGTTTTTTATCAATCTGATAAACGCGCAGCGCCGCCCACGCGTGAACCGGCGGATTGACATCGCCATACGCCCATTCGTAAGCCGGAATCTGACCGTTCGGGTGCATATACCATTCGCGGAGCATCAAAATCAGCTGCTCTTTGGCAAAATCCGAATCAACAAGCGCGAGCGGAATGCAGTGAAATGCCAGATCCCACGCCGCATACCAGGGATATTCCCATTTATCGGGCATCGAAATCACGTCCGCATTGTTCAAATGCCGCCATTCGTGGTTGCGTCCTTTTTTTCTTTCGGCAGGCGGAGGCGGCTGATTCGAGTCGCCTTCGAGCCATTTTTCAACATCGTAATAATAAAACTGCTTTGACCAGAGCATTCCCGCAAATGCCTGACGCATCACGCTTTTCGCGTCCGCCGATAAATCTTTTGGAATGATTTCCGCATAAAATTCGTCGGCTTCTTTTTGGCGATTCGAGAAAATTTTGTCGAAATCAGAAAAAACGTTCGGAGTCCCGCCTTCAGGCGGCCTTTTGTCACCCGCTAAAACGCCCGTTTGCGGCCGGACGGCTTCTGACTTTAATCGAAGCCGAATCGTTTTTTCTTCGCCGCCTTTGAGTTCCAAAAGATAATTTGCCGCCGCTTTCGTGCCTTTTTGTTCGGGATTTACCGCGTCCCTTTTTCGGTCAACGACGTAATCATTGATGCCGTCTTTGACGAATTCGGCTTCGTTTTTCGCGCCGAAAAGTCTTTGCTTATTTGTATTATTCTCGCAAAAAAGCAATTCGTCGGCGTTTTCGCAGTAAAGAAAGTATTTTCCGATTGATTGTGACTCTAACTCGATCGCCGAAAAATCGCCCGTTGGCGAAGACGGTTCCGGCAAATCCGCAATCCGCAATCCGCAATCCGCAATCGAACCGTCCCACGACCAGGTATTGCGAAACCAAACCGTCGGCAAAACATTGATGCGGGCAGTTTCCGCGCCGCGATTGGCGATTGTGATCTTGATCAAAATATCTTCCGCGTCGGCTTTGGCGTATTCGACAAAACAATCGAAATATTTGTTTTCATCAAAAATTCCCGTATCGAGCAATTCAAATTCGCCGCCCGATTTTCCCGCCGCAAGGTTTTCTTCGATCAGGCGTCCGTATGGAAATTCGGCTTGCGGGTATTTGTAGAGATATTTCATATAGCTGTGCGTCGGCGTCGAATCCGCATAGAAATAATATTCTTTAACGTCTTCGCCGTGATTGCCTTCGCTGCCCGTGAGACCGTAAATGCGCTCTTTCAAAATCGGGTCTTTGCCGTTCCAAAGCGCGAGCGCGAAACAGATCTGCTGATTCGAGTCGCAAATTCCCGCCAAACCGTCTTCGTTCCAGCGATAGGTGCGCGAACGGGCGTGGTCGTGCGGGAAAAAATCCCACGCGGCACCCAACGCCGAGTAATCTTCGCGGACGGTTCCCCATGCGCGCTCCGACAAATAAGGTCCCCAGTGTTTCCAATCTTTCGCGTTTTTTTGTGATTCTTCGAGCCGTTTTGCTTCTGCGTTCATACAATTGGTATTCCGCCAAAGGCTTTAATTATTCCAACACACGCCCGGGTTTATTCTGAAATTGAAGAAAGATTTGGAGGAAGATTAAGATTAAGCCGCTGCCCAATAAAATAAACATTCCCGAACGTAAATTGTTAAAATGATTAGATGTAAAGCCGATCATCTGGGTCGTGAACATCGCTCCGAGAGTTCCGCAGATAAAAAAAGGCATGGCGCGGCGGCTTGCCGATGCGCCGAAAGTTTTGGTAAAACGCGACATATTCGTCGGGAAAACCGATGAAGTGCCGAATCCTGCGATTGCCGCGCCGATCCCAAGCGTCAAAACATCTGTCGCAAAAAGCAAAACACTCATTCCTATCAAAATTGTCACCAAACCCGTGATGAGCATTTGATTTTCGTTTAGAAAACGCAGAAAAATCGGTGCCACGCCGCGACCGATGACGAAAAAGAGAAAGTACAAAAAAGTCGGTGCCAGCCACCACAAATAATTTTGACCTTCGAATCTTTCGGTATAGGTTGTCAGCCATCCGCCGATCCCGGTTTCAAATCCGACGTGAATAAAATTAAAGCCCGCAATCAGCCAAGCAATCGGATTCGTCCAAATCGGTTTCGAAAAATCATCGGAATCTTCATCTTTAACCGAAGGCTTTTGCTCAATTCCTTTTGGAATAAAGGCTATTAACAGCGCAATGACGAAAAGAGCGGCGGCTAAAACCGCACTGACGGGAAAGAATCCGATGCCCTTGGAAAGGCTGTAAATTGTGAGCGAACAAGTAATCGCGCCGACACCCCAGATGAAGTTTAGAATATTGACTGCCGAGGTGGCGCGAAGCGGATTGAGTTCGAGAATCAGCATATTGATCGAGGGAAGCGTCAAACCGACACCGATGCCGTTGAGAAAAAATCCCGCCAGACAGAGTTCGAAATTGCCGAGATTGAGAATCAAAATCCCGACACCCATCAAAAAACAACCGATCGTAGCCGATGTCAAAAATTTGTTTTGTTTGCCAAACCAATTCGTCAAAAATGTTCCGAGCAATGATCCGGCAAACTGGGCCGGAAAAAAGTAGCTGACCTGTAAATCATTGAGCGTAAAACGAGTTGCCAGAAACGGTAAAACTTGCCCGATCAAAATGGTGGTGATTCCAGAAAGAAAAAATCCGACATGAAGCAGGATTTTCAGATTACGAAGCGTGGTTGGATTTTGCGGCATAGAAATAAAAGGTAAAAGATAAAAGGTCAAAAGTAAAAAAGTGAAAAGGTGAAAAAGTTGTTTGCCAACATTCGATCTAACTTTTTCACTTTTTCACTTTTTACCTTTTTCACTTTGATCAACCTTTATGTTCCGGTTTTTTCTTCTGAAATTCTTCCCAGTTTTTCTGGCCGTCTTCGATCAGTTTTGGCTGTTCGGCTTCCCATTTCTCCTTAACTTTCTGGTTGTAATTCAGAAACAGTCTGCCGTCCACGATTTTCCACGCATTCGGATCGCCGTCCGCTGTGTAACCGTGGGAAACCGCCCACGAACAAAAGCCGCCGAATTGCGGTGCAAACTTTTCGGGATCGGCTTTGAATTTTTCGCGATTTTCGGCGCTTGAAAAATACCATTTCGCGCCGTTCCAATCGTGTGAAAAATCAGCCTTACCTTCGATAGCTTTTTCCGCTGTAAAAAACGCGACCGTATCAAAACCCTTGATAGCGACGTTTTCAGCCGTCGTATTAAATTTCTTGACGCCTTCACCGTTCGTGCAGGCGGCGAAAAAGACTGCCGCCGCCGAAATTGCTAAACATAATAAACCTCTTGATAACTTCATTTTAACCTCAATAATTTTTGTTGCCCACCCGCAATCTTTTCTTCATCCGATCATTTGTTCCGATTTTCGGTTTCAACTTTTCCGACAACCCGAACGGCGTGTCCATCCGGGTCGCGAACGAGAAAAGCATTGTCAAAACCGAGCGAATTTTCCCGAAAAAAAACGTCGCCGCTCGATATCAGATCGAAACGATTTTGCCGCAAAAACGACATTAGATCTTCCGGTCTTAGCACTGTAAAGCTCGTCTGCCAATGCCACAGATCATTGCTTCGCGTATCGCGTGGAAACGGTTTCCCGTCACGCGGCGCGAGATATTCCAAAAACTCGACTGCGATTCCGTCCTGCGCTGTTCGCAAACCAGTAATGTGGAGTTTTGCGCCGAAAACATTGTTAAGATGTTCTTGTTCAGTACCGAAATTGTCGCTTGTTCCCGCAACTGTCAAACCGAAAGAATCACGATAAAATTTCAAACTCGCTTCGCTGTCGCCGACAACGATCGCGGTGTGATCGATCCCGAGAAAAAGTTTGTCCGTTTTCGCCAATTCGTGCCATTTTTGCGCTCCTTTATCGGCCGGAAACGACAAGATCTCGAGCACGTGATTGTCAAAATCCTTGAAATAGAACGCACGAATTCCGGCGGCGTTCGGAATGGTTTTCGGCAGCAGCTGCGGCGCGGTCGAAGCGAATCGAACTTTGTTTTTCCGCAAAACTTCAAACGCTTTGTCCATATCAGAAACGATGATCGCAATATGCTGAAACCAACGGTCATTGCTCCGCGAGTCAACCGGAATCGGGCGGCCCGCTGAAGCGAGATATTCGGTCAGTTCGAGAATTTCACTGCCGAGCTTTAAACGCACAACACGAACTCTGGCACCGAAAACGCCGCTCAAATGCTCAAAATCGTCGCCCCAAACTTCCTTGTCCGAAACTTTTTCAAACGGCAAAACGCGGGTGTAAAAATCAATCGCCTTGTCCATATCCGAAACGGTAAAACCGACCGATTCAATCTTTGAAACCTGTCCGTTGGCAATTGACGAAAAAAAGGCAAGCAATGCCAACAAGCCGATAATCAGCCAACCAACCGGAAGATCTTGTTTTTTTACTTTTTCACTAATCATTAAATTTAACCTCTATAAACGCATTCATATCTTGATAAATACAGACAATTCTGTATCATAAAATATGTTAAATTTGATTGGGATGAAAACAAAGAAAAAGAGAATATCCGTAAGCGTCGAATAACTTTTGATGAAGCCGCACAGTCGTTTGCCGATAAAAACGCGGTTGACTTGTTTGATGAATTGAATTCAGACGATGAAATCCGTTATGTAATCATCGCACTTTCCCCGATCAGACTTCTATTCGTCTCTTACACGATTCGCCAAGCTGATGACGAAGAAATTATTAGAATTATTTCGGCAAGAAAAGCCAACGCAAAACAGGAGAGATATTACAATGAACGCAACCGATAAAGAATTGACTTATACAGTAACAGAAGACGAATATCAGGAAGAGTTAGCAAAAGGTTGGGATAAAGACGAGATTCTAAAGCCCGGAACATACAAAGTTCGCCGTGCGCAGCATATTACGCCACGCAAAGAGCAAAAAATCAAAATCACGATGTATCTTGACGGTGATATTCTCGATTTTTTCAAAGAACGGGCAAAAGAACCAAATGCTTCGCCATATCAAACCCAAATCAATAATGAACTTCGTGCTGTGATGGAACGAAAATCCTTCAAAGACGAAGTCGTCACCATTTCAATGTTGGAAAATCCGGCTTTCATTGCCGCTTTGGCTGAAAAATTGAAAGCCGCTTAATCTCAAACTCTCCCCAAAAGATGCTCGCCGACGCGTAGTGCGTTCGCCATAATTGTCAACGCCGGATTGACTGCCGAACTTGACGGGAAAAACGAGCCGTCCACGACATACAGATTATCAACGTCGTGCGCCTTGCAATTGCGGTCTAACGTCGACGTGTGCGGATCATTGCCGAACCGAATCGTGCCGTTTTGATGCGCGACTCCGGCAAGCGGAATTTGTTCTGCCAAATACAAATTTCGCGCAAAAACGCCTTGATGACACTCGCCGCCGTGAATAATGCATTTGCGCTGTGCATTGAGCAGTTTCTTCAGTTTATTCTGCAATTGTTTGTGAGCTTCCAGATTATTCGGTGTGTAGCTCAACACAATTTCGCCGTTTTTATTGAGCGTGACGCGGTTTTCCGGCCGCGGCAGATCTTCCGTTGTGAGCCAAAAATCCATCGAATGTTTCGCCATCAGATCGAGCGTAAAACCGGGCGCGATCGCGGGCGCACCGGCGGATAGCGTGACCCCGTCGAGCTTTCCGACAAACGAAATATGTCCCATCGGATGCGGAAATTCGTCTGAACCGAAATAAAAATCGTTGATCGCCAGAGTCTTTTGAAAAATGGTCGGGTTCGGACATTTTGAAACGGCGAGCATCACGGAATTAACGTGTCCCATATAATTTCGCCCGACCTGATCGGAACTGTTCGCCAAACCGTTCGGGTGTTTTTCGTTTGCCGAGCGAAGCAGCAGCGCGGCAGAATTTATCGCCCCGGCTGAAACGACGACCACATCGGCCGAGTAAGATTCTTCCACGCCATTTCGTTTGACGCGAACCGCCGAAATATTTCGTCCGCTTGAATCCGTTTCAAGTCGTGTGACCATTGCATTGGTCAGTAAAGTGACGTTTTTGTAATCAAGCGCGGGCTCGACACCGCAAATATGCGCGTCGGCTTTGGCGTTCACCAAACACGGAAAACCGTCGCACGTCGCGCATCGAATACAGCTGCTTCGCGGATCATTTTCTTTAAGCTTGATTCCCAACGGGACGTGAAACGGTTTGCAGCCTTGCGCCTCAAAATCTTCGGCGAGTTGTTGAATGCGCGGTTCGTGCGAAACCGCCGGAAAGGGAAATTCCGCGCTCGACCACGATTCGGTCGGATCTTCGCCGCGTGTGCCGTGAACGTGGTATAGATTTTCGGCCTCAGTATAAAAAGGTTCTAATTCGTCATACGAAATCGCCCATTCGGGAGAAATCCCGTCAAAGTGGCGAAGTTCGCCGAAATCTTCCGCACGCATCCGAAAAAGCGCCGCGCCGTAAAATTTCGTATTGCCGCCGACGTTGTAATTGGTATGCGGATGAAGCGGTTTACCGTTTTTGTCAAACCACGTCTCTTTCGTGTTGTAATGTCCTTCGACATTCACTTTCCGCGAATTCCAATTATCCAGACCGCGTTTGACGAAATCTCCGCGCTCCAAAATCAGGATCCGTTTGCCCGACGGCGCAAGCTTATGAAGCAGCGTTCCGCCGCCCGCGCCCGTGCCGATGATAATAAAATCGTAATGTGTCATAAAATTCTCCAATAAGTTCCAAGTTCCAAGTTTCAGGTCCCAAGTTATAAATCAACCAACCTGGAACTTGAAATTTGGAACTTGGAACTCGATTTCCCAATCTCACCGAAACGGCAATTGAAGATGCAGCGCATTTTGCCGTAATGATAAAATTTCGCGCAATAAACTTCCTTCAAACCCTTGACGCGCACGTAAACTTCGGCCGCCAACAACATCGCAAGCGGCGGCGCGACGAAATAGATCCAGATCGAATTCCAATGATTGGCGACGATCGCCGAACCAAATGAGCGCGCCGGATTCATGCTCATTCCCGAGATCGGTGATTCGAGTGAAATATAGATTGCAACCAACATTCCCGCAAAAAACGGCGTCAAGCGCGACAATTTCACGGCATTGCTGCAAACCAAAACCATCATCATCATAAAAAATGAAATAATGACCTCCGCGAAAAATGCCACGCCCACGCCGTCGTTGCCCGGAACCGTGACGACAAAATTTACCGTACTGTCCGCGAGCAATTCCCCTAAAACCAGCCACGCTAACAAAACGCCTGCGCCTGCGCCCAAAAATTGCGCCAAAATATAAAACAGCGCGTCCCAACCTTTAACTTTTCCGAGCCGCCAAAAGACAATCGTCACCGACGGATTGATATGTGCACCCGAACGCTTGCCCCACGGCGAGCAAATTATTCCGATCGCCGTCGTTCCCATCGCGACGCCCATAAAAACAGTGCGAATCATCGGATTTAGTGAGACCAGCGGCGAATTCGGATTAAACAAAAGCACGCCGAACGCGCAAGCCGAAACCATAAATGTGCCTAAGCCCCACGCTTCGATCAAATATTCCGGCCAGTGATTTTTAATTGCTTCCAGCATACGCGTTTCCTGACAATAAAAATCATTGTTCTTTAGCTTTTTATTCCAAAATAAATTTGTAGTTTTGCGGAATCGGCGTAAAATCAACCTAAAGCGGAGTGATAAAATTATGGATGTATATTTTTTGATTTTTTCGTTATTTTTCCCGCGAATTGTGTTGCTCGTTTATTTGTTTCTTTTTTCGGCACAGTTTCCACACAATGCGGTGCCGCAATGGGCGGATATTCTGCTCGGTTTATTCGCGCCGCGCGTGCTGATCCTGATCTATATTTATCAGAATATGGGTGCCGATAACGTTTGGTTCGTCGCGCATTTGGCCGTGATGATCCTGGCGTATTTCGGCGGCGGCCGGGAAGCCCGGCGCAGACGCCGAAAAGAATAAATTATTTGCCTGCGAAACACACGAAAAATACGAAAAAAAGAAACTCTTAAAAGTTTTTGTTTTATTTCGTACCTTTCGTGTGTTTCGTAGGCAAAAATCTTTATTCCACGATCAAAATCGAATGAAATCCGCCGAAGCCGTCTTCTTCTTTGAGTCCGTGGCTTGTGTCTTCCGTCCAGCGTTCGCCGTTGACAAGAAATTTATAGCGGTATTTTCCTTGTTTCAAACAATTTATGGCGGCCCGCCAAACGCCGTCGGCGCATTTCGTGAATTGCGTTTTATCTTTGTTCCAATCATTAAAATCGCCGACCAAAAAGACGCCTTCCGCCGAATCGTCGTGGTAATGAAAGACGATGTTTTCGCTTTCGATACGCGGCGGCGCGTAGTTTTCAGATCCCAGAAAATGAGTTTCGCGCGCTGCTTCGGCGACCGCGAGATTGGCGTTCAAAACGCCGTAACCTTGTCGGATTCGCGGTTGATGCGCGAGTTTTTGGGCGGTCGAGATCAGAATATTTTTGATGGCAAGCGGTGTTAAATTCGGATTTGCTTCAAGCATTTGCGCGATCACCGAAGCGGTTATGGGAGCGGCAAAACTCGTTCCGTCAACGTGTTTGTAGTGCGTTGCGATCACTTTGCGTTCCCGTAATTTTTCCCCGATCGCCGCCCGTGCCGAATCGTTATCGGGAAAATTCATTTGATCGGGCAAATCGGCTTTTTGCCAATATTCGTCGAGCAAAAGACGAAAGGCATAATCGGGCGTCGCTTCCAATAGCGAAAGCGTTTCGGCAATTAAATAATCTTCCGTTTCGGGCAAGATCGGCGCGGCGACAAACATCGCGGGCGCGATGATCTCGGGTTTGACCAGCCCGTCAATCGTCGTCCCGAAATTCGAATGATAAAGCTCGAAGGCTTCGCTTGAAAACTGATTTTCGTCACCGTAACCGCCGACCGTAATGACCGACGGACAATTCGCCGGCGGAATGACAGGTGAATCGGAAGAATTTCCCGCCGCGACCGTGATGCAAACGCCGCAGTTTATCAACTCTTCGGCGAGCTTGTTAATTTTGCTTTCTGAAATGCGCGCGTCCATATCGCCGCCGAGCGAAATATTCAAAACACGGATATTATATTTTTCGCGGTTTTCAATTATCCAACGCAAACCTTTTTCAATTGACTGATCGGAAATTCTGCCGTCAACCGAAACTTTGACCAATACGAGTTCCGCGTCCGAAGCAATTCCGCGATAAACGCCGTCGGAAAGCGCACCATTTCCGGCACAACTCGTGACGGTTTGCGTTCCGTGCCAATGATGCCCTTTCGGCTCAAGAATTGAATGAAACGATCTTTCTTCGGCGGCGATGTCGTGAAAAGCAACGACGCGCTCTGCAAAATCCGCGTGCGGATAAAATCCCGAATCGAGAAAGGCAATGCAAACGCCTTTGCCCGTAAATTTCGGATTAGCATTCAACTTTTCGGCGGTTGGAATCACGGCAAAACGGTTCTGCGCGTGCGTGTGTTCGTGTTTGTTTGTCTGAAAAAAATTAGCATCTAACATACAGACGCTTTATTACATTTTGGCGAGAAACTATTCCAAAGTTTTGACGAAGTAAGCAAAGGCGAAATCTTTGAACAGGCGCAAATTGCCCGCGCCATCGAACTAAACTTGAGTGCGGCTTCGGCAAATCAAACCGAATTTGTCACTGCGGATGCGGAAAGCGCGAAATATGCGAAAGAAATTCAGAAAATATTGAGCGAATAGAAAAAATTTCGGAATGACGTTTTATTTTGCTCCGGCTTTGATTAGTGCGGCTCTGGTTAATGAATCGGATGGAAGGTTGAGACCATTGATAAGATCGAGCGCAGATTTACCCTGATTATTTCGCAAATTGACATCTGCTCCGGCGGCGATCAATTTTATGACGATGCTCTCCCGCCGAAAAGCCGCTGCCCAGATCAATGCGGTAAAACCCGCGTTATCTTTGAGATTGACATCGGCACCCGCATTTAATAATGAATCGACCGTGCTGTCTTCGGTGGCTCTCATTAAAGCGGTCATTTTGCCCGCCAGATTGATCAAATTAACGTCTGTGCCGGCAGCGATCATTGCTTCGACAACATCGGTGCGCCCGTCCGCCGCCGCCTGAAAGAAGGCATTCTCGCCGTACTTTTTGCGATAATCGCGGACGCCAATAATTAAAGAGGCACCCGCCTCAAACAGTATTTTCTTTAATTCTTTATTGCCCAGCCCCGCGGCATAGCCATAAGCCGTTTGATTCTCTTCATCCTGATAATTTACTTCGGCGCCGGAAGCGATCAATAACTCGACAAGCCGCGCAGACTCATTCAAAACCGCCTTCATCAGCGCGGAATCAGAAGTCCTTCCGCGAAAATTGACATCGGCGCCATTATCAATCAACAGCTTGACCGAATTGTAAACTTTATCGTCAAAAGCAAGCAGCAAAAGCAGCGGCGGCTCACCAAGAAAATCATCGACGGCGTTAATATTTGCACCCGATTTGATAAATATTTTTAGGAGATCATAGCACCCTCGACTCGCGACATAAGAGATAAAAGGATTTCCGCAATCGTCCGTCGCATTCGGATTGCCGCCATTTTGCAGCAGCTTTGCGGTCAGAACTTCATTGCCGTTTCTTACCGCATTAAGGAGCGGTTCTTCCCGAGAGTTGCGGGCGGAACACAGATGTCCGTCTTTGTAATAAAGTTGAGTGATTTGCGCCAAGGCGGAATTTGAGCAATTCAGGAGGATGATTACAAACAATAGCCGCCATATTTTAATTCCGGTCATACGTTTTCCTTTGAGCCTCACTCGGTTTCGTCCACACAAGTTCGATTCCGCCATCTGATGACAACTATTTCAACTGTTGGCGGAATATAAATTTGCTTTTCCGATTCACTTTTCATAGTTTGCCGATTTTTACTTTTGGTTATTTTTATTTTACCGCGAAGAGGGGCTAAAAAGTAAATTATCACATTTTCATAATTAACGTTGTGTTGAAACGTTCTGCCGGCGAAACTTGTAAATCCGAATTGTCCACGTTTGTTTATGGTGTCGGGAATAATTTCATTGAGCACTTGGCGAAGTTCGGTGACATCCAATTGATCGGTTAAATCGATGGTTTTTGATGAAATATGTTTCGAGAAAAGACGCATCGTGCAAACTTGTCCGTCTTTTGTGTACTCGGGTGTCATCCAAATGTGTTCACTGACCGAATATACTTTTACTGGTTGCCCGAACTTTTCTTTGATCCAGTCGCCATTTTGCCCGAAAGACATAATAACGAAGAGAACAATCATTGAAAAGGTTAGAGTTATACGTTTGTTCATTATAAAAATCCCTTAAGAATCAGCAATTCTCATTTTGGAAATTGTTCTCAGCCCGCGAATGCGGGCGACAGCGTAAAGCCCCGTGCGTGAGCGCGGGGGAAATGCACAAAACACATTTTTAAGCCCGCGTAGCGTGTGACAGACGCTCTGTCGCCCATTTCATGGGCTTAAATGGTTGTTGTTTATATCTACCCCGCGCTCACGCACAGGGCCATACGGATGACACCTGCTACGCAGGTTAAAACAGAAAAGTCAAAATGAGAATTTCCGCTTAAGAATAACCCTTACGATGCAGTCAAATAATAAATATGTTGCTTAACCGCCGAAAAAGATCCTTCAGATGGAACGAGAATATTTTTCAACTCAAAGTTATGAAACCAAAAAAACTTCAAGAACTCTGCGCTTTGAGCTTTTCTTTGATGCGTTCCTTTGCTTCGGGGCTTAAAGACGCGTGGATCTTTTCGTGTTCGAAATTATCTTCCTGCGCGTGCAGAACTTCGTGCATAAATTTGAGATTTGAAACGTAGTTAAAGCACGCGCCGCAGGTATAGAGATGAAGCCGGACGCGGAGTTTTTCGATCAAAGTTAGTTTTCGGTCGTAAGAATACGAAAAAAGCGGCGCGACCGTTTTGCATTCCTCGGTTTTGATCGCCAGCCATTGTTTGAATTTTACTTTAAGATTCGCCATTACTTTTGAACCTTCCTAAACCAATTAGAATCTATACAACGGCGCAAATGAAGCCGTGCGCGGTGCATCATTACCCAAAAATTATTCGGCGAAATGCCCAAAATCATACAGATTTCGGCCGCTTCGAAACCGTCCATTTCGCGCATCGTGAAACAATTAGCGACGCGATCGGGCAATTCGCCCAAACAATGCGATAAGATTCCGCGAAACTCGGTGTGTTCCAGAACTTTTTCTGGGTTGTCGTTCCATTGAATCGGGCGTGATTCCGCCGACCAATGTCCTTTCCACACGCCTTCGTCGCGGAAAAGATAATCGTAACCCGACATATCGGCTTCTTCTTCGGTGAGTTCGACTTCGCGGCACGATTTGCGGAAATGGTCAATTATCTTGTGTTTTAAGATTCCGCAGAGCCACGTTTTTTCGGAAGATCTTGCCTGAAAAGATTTTCCCGACTGCATTGCGGCGAGAAGCGTTTCCTGCACCATATCTTCTGCCAACCACTGGTCGCGGACTCGCGAAAGCGCAAAGGCGTAAAGATAATCGCCGTACGCGTCAACCCACAGGCTCGCGTCCGATACAGTTTCATTGGTTGTGATTCCAAGCTGTTCCATTTGGCGATCAATAGCAATTCAATAAAACAAAGCACAGTAAAAATTTTGAAGATTTGAGTGCATTTTTCAATCTCTCGGAGGCTTCCGAACTTAGGCGCGGCGCGTAATTGCCCTGTTCGATCTTCGCTTCCTGTTTTTCGAGGACTTCGCCCATAAACCTGACTTGCGCCAAATATCGCCGGCAAGCGATGCAGGTGTAAAGATGCGTTTTCATAACGAGTTTTTCGCGCAAGGACAGATCGTTTTCCATTGAACGCGAAATCAGCGCCGTGATGTCTTTGCAGCCCGGCAAAACGCGCCAAATCAACTTATTGAAGCCCTCTTTTATCTTTCCAAACACAAATTTATTTTCCCCTTATACATTACTGTTTCTAAACCAATCGTATTCAAGACAGCGCCGCAGGTGAGTTCGGGCGCGATGCAAAATTGCCCAATAATTTTCCTTTGAAACGCGCAAAATATCGCAGATTTCCGCGCCGCTGAGCCTGTCTATTTCGTGCAATATAAAAGCATTGGCGACGCGAACGGGAAGTTCGCCCAAACAATGCTCCAAACGGGCGCAAAACTCGCCTTTTTCAAGTTCTTTTTCGGCCGTTGTTTGCCAATCGGACGGCATTGTTTCTTCGGTCCAATGGTCTTTCCAGGTTTCATCCGCGAAAAGATATTGATACGAAGACATATCCGATTCGTCATCGGTCAACGCGACTTTTTGACAATTTCGGCGAAAAAGATCAATGATCTGCCGTCTTAAAATTTCTGTCAGCCATTTTCTTTCGTCGGAATTTGCGGCAGACGGATCAAAAGACTGAATTGCCGCCAGAAGAGTTTCCTGCACTATGTCTTCCGCTACCGATTCGTCGCGAAGTCTTAAAAAAGCAAAACCAAAAAGATAATCGCCGTGCCGGTCAACCCAGACGGTCGGATCAAAAGTCTTTTTGTTTTCGGCAGTTTTTGCTTGCACGGCGATCTTTTTATCTATTCACGGATCATCTTTGCAATTCTTTGACGCAGACTTTCGGGGGCTTTTTCTTTGTTAACAGCTTTTTTCAGCAATTCGCGAAGCCGTTTTTTTTCGCGCTCTTCGTCCTCGTTTTTTATCGTTCCATTTTTGTTGGTCATCATTTTTTTAACTTTCATCGAAGATCAATTTATCTGAAATATCCTTATTTCAATTCATTATTCCGCCAAATTGCGGCTTTATTCCAAAGATTTTTATAGGGAAATTGAATTTTCTATCAAATAAATACACATTCTTTGCCGGAATATCTGAAAGTCTTATCTAGAATTTGCAAATTCTCCGCAAGAAATCACAAATTTTTGATAAAAATTCTAAAATTCTTGTGAAGAATTCAAAAATACTCGCGAAGAATTCTAAAACTATCTTAAAGAATTCAAAAATTCTTGTGAAGAATTCTAAAACTATTTTAAAGAATTCAAAGATCTTGCGAAGAATTCTAGATTTTTTGTTAGAAAATAATTTCATCCACTAAACAATTTCAACCTTCG
>JANLTD010000873.1:0-3561 GCA_031362765.1 Acidobacteriota bacterium
TTGTTTGTGCGACGCTTTCTTTCGTCGGATCGAATTATCATACTGTCGTAGGGCGAAAGCTCACTTTTGTTCGCTTTACCCTACGCTATTATATTTGTCGCTTTCAGCGACCAAAACTACTTTGCGTAACATCAGTTATAAACATAAAAAACAAAGTATTGATCTGATCACGGCAAAAGAAACAACAATCCATCTTTCTTCCGCCGTTTGAAATCAAAAAGCGAAGGCTGCTGCAAATTCAGATTGCTTTTTTGATTTCCGTCTAAACTGTATATTCCCGATTTGATCGCCTCGGTTTTGACAATTTTTCCGTCAACCGTCACTTCCCGCTTTCCGTCTTTTACTTCCTGATAGAGTTCCGGCACTCTTTTTTCCGAATACAAAAGCCATTCGTCAGCAAAAAGTCCGTTTTTATCGGTATCGGCAAGCAGGTTAATTATTCCGTCTTGCAGAAGCGCGTAGGAAAGCAGACCTTGCTTCAAACTTCCGAGTTCGAGCGCGACATTATTTGCTTGTGTCGCCGAAAGAATTTTCATATCTTTGTCGTAAGCAAGTTGCCCAAGTCCGCGGCTCGCCATCGGTCCGGGTTTGAAACCGTCGCCCTGAACCGCCGCCGATGAATGGCAAGCGTCAATTATCATAATCATTTCCGCCGCCGTAATGTCTTGCATCCAGAGCGAAAGTTCGTCGGACGAAATCATTTTTTGCAGATTTTCCGCCGTCAATTTAGTCGTATCCGCGCCGATGTCAAAAGGCAAAAGATAAAAAATACCCGCAATATCGGCATAACCGTGTCCCGAAAACGAAATAACAAGCGTGTCTTCCGGATCGATTTGCGTGAGTTTTTCGATGTTCGGTATTTTTTGAAATTCTTCCGCGAGCTTCGGATTGATTTTCTTGATTTCCGCCAAAACGTCTTTGTAAGATTTGCCCGAAAGTAGCGCGAATACGCCTTTGATAATGTCCTTTTGCGCCGCATTGACTGCCGAAAATTGTTCAGTTTTGTAATCGGAAACAAGCGGAATCTGAATCACGTCCGAATATTTCGCGCCTTTTTCCTTTAACAAATTTCCGCCGACGATTTTCTGCATCTCGCGGGCATCATTCGCCGCATAACGCAAATCATAACCCGGATTTTCCGAAGCATTGACGCCGATTGAAACGAGAACCGCCTTGCCATTTTTCTTTTCAGCCGAAACCGTTTTCGGAATCGAAAACTTTAAAGGCTCGGTCGTTGCGCTTTTCACCTTGTCGGCATTAAAAGCGTAAGCCTTGAATTCAACCGATTCGCGTCCGTCTTTCGGCAGACGCACATTACGAAAAACATACTCAATTTTATTCGCCGAAATTTTCCTGACATTTTCCGCCGTCAAAGCAAAAACATCATTCGCCTCACGCCAAGCCCGATCTTCCGGCGTATCAATCAACTTGCCCGATTTCCTCGTTTCCTCAACCAACCGCGGCGCGTCTTTGATAAATTTCTCCAATTTCCCCTGCGGCGCGGAAACCCCAACAAGCTGTTCATCCCGAAAAAGCCGCAAATCAAACACACCTGAACATTTTTGCTTTTTAATACAATCGTCTGCACTTAATCCGGCATCTTCCGTAACGCTTTCGACTTCAACAGTCACATTAATCAAATCCGCCGAATCTTTTACTTGCTTAACATCCTTAATCAAAACCTTCGGTTGAACCCGATTAATGTCGCTAATTGGAGGTAACTGTTTGAACTGCTCGCCAGCCAATACCCGTTGTAGTAAGTTCGGTTCAAAATATTGTCGAATAAAAATTTCCAACGGTAGTGGATTAAGTATTTCATTATTAATAATCCAATGTACGCCGCGTATATTGTCTAAGGTCTTATTGGTATCAAAACGTCCGTCCGGCAAAGCAACAAACCAATCATCCACATCAAGGGAAACAAGTTTACATAATATTTTTCCATCTATGACGTTTCTCAGAATAATATCATTACCTTCATTCCCCACTATTATTTTATTATCAGTTGAGTTGATTACTCTTTCAGTTCCACTTCCAGTAAATTTGTTCTCTTTGTAGAAATTTGGAACTAGCTTTTCTACTTCAGATTTAGTCAAAGCATTTTGCCAGTCTAGGGATTTGAGTAATTTGTCAGAATTAACATCCCAAAATTTAATTTTGTTTTCAGCACCACATAAGCTAACCAGTATTTTTCCATCATTTGAAAATGTAGCATAATTGACGATTCCATTATGACCTCTATATGTTCTGATTAATGTTCCAGTTGCAACATTCCAGAGTTTTAATGTTGAATCCTCGCTGGCACTAACTAAAAATTTTCCATTGGGAGAAAAAGAAACCGCGCTAACAATGGCTTTATGACCTTTAAAAGTTTTAACTAAATCCCCATTCTGGGTATTCCATAAATTTATAGTCCAGTCGAAGCCAGAACTCGCTAATAAATTACCCTCGGTATTAAAAGCCACTGATGTAGGACGTAATTTGTCTGCTTTAAGAGTTTTCACTTTCTCCCTATTATATAAATCCCATAATTTCACAGTGCCGCCAGAGTCATTATTGTAAGACACTGCCATCATTTTGCCATTAGCTGATAATGTTACATCGGTCGGGAAATTAGCATGTCCGCTCAGATTTTTGATAACGCGCCCGTTTATAGGATTCCAAAGTCTATTACCATTAGTAAAAAGCATTCCATCAGGGTTAAAAAGTATTTCCTTGAATTGTCCATACTGTTCATAAATTTCATTTATTAGTTCTTGGCTTTCTACGTTCCAAATTACAATGGCAGAACCCAAATCATATGTGCCGCTCTTATCAATAGCCGCTACTTTTGTACCATCTAGGCTAAACACAATTGAATCAAAATAATGTATTGATTCTTTTTCAGTGGTTGATTCAATAGCAACAGCCTCGCCAAAAATTTGTATTTCAAGTCCACGGTCCACGTCCCAAAGTCTGACTGTAGCATCATCACTGCCACTAGCAATCATCTTGCTATCAGGGCTGAAACTCACCGAACGCACACAGCCAATGTGACCAGACAGCGATTTTACTAATCGTTCATTGATTACATCCCACAACTCGATTTTCCGGTCGCAACCTGCCACTGCTAAAAATTTTCCGTCAGGCGAAAATGCCACCGTATTAATCGGATAAGCATCATTGTTTGAAGCCTTTAGTTCACGTCCGGTTTCTACGTCCCAAATTTTTATGCTGGGCTTGTTACCCCCGCTGGCAAGCATTTTCCCGTCAGATGAAAATGCTATTGAAGAAATCGAGTCAGAATGCCCAGATAAAGTTCTGATTTCTTTCCCAGTTTGCATTTCCAAAAATTTAATTTTGTTTTCGCTGACACCGGCGAGTATTTTTCCATCTGGACTGATAGCAAGTGAGGAAACCGAACGAACATAAATTGCTTCTAATTCTTGTTGCGTTTTCACATTCCAAAATGAAATAGAATTTCCTCCCCCCCTAACCAGAATTTTTCCATCAGGGCTTAATGTGAATTTACTACCACCAGACCCGTATTCAATTTTTAATTTGACTTGATTTTCTTGTGCC
>JANLTD010000874.1:0-3427 GCA_031362765.1 Acidobacteriota bacterium
ACCAGGATTAAATCTCGAAAACCAGAGATTAACCGTTTCCTGGTACGAGCGCCGCGCCGCAATTGAACCACCCCGCGGAGTTATCCGAAGATTCTTTTTCTTGGCTTCGGCGATTGCTTCGAGCAGCGCATTCATCGCCGGTTCCTGCAATTCAATCGTCGTACCGCCGATATTTTGCGACCTCGGATTCGCCGTTGTCTGATACTGGAGAACTTCCGAATCGTTGGCAAAAACACATTTCACCGGAAAGCGAACACCCGTTCCGGCAATAAATATCGCCCCGTAATCACGAAAAACGCGTTCGGCAACCACATCGTTGTCAACATCACAAACCTCTTCGAGCCTTATTCCGGTCGTCTTTTTATTGTTTCTGTAAATTTCCGCTTTTGCCAGACGTTCTTCCAAAACAAACCGAAAATTTGCGGTTTGACCGAAAACTTGGATCTGGACAAACAAAAGCACTGAAATAATCACCACAATTAAAACATTTATTTTTTTTAGAAACATAATTTTATTAAAAGCCAAAAAACATACCATTCAAACACCGCATTATAACGCTTTCTGCCCTCAAAACAAACATCTCAGTCAATTGAAACTAAGAATCTATCGGTAAGAGCGCTCGTCTAAAGTAATTTCGAAATTTTTGTCAATCAAAACAATACAGGAGGAACGTGTTCCGTACACCGGTGTCTCGATGAAAATCGCCGAAAGCAATTTTTCGCGCTCGTAACCGATTCCTGTATCAGGCAAATCCTGATCGTCGGCAAGGGTTTTGTCACCCAATATTTCAATAAATTTGTCGTTCTTAACTTCGCCCGTTGCTAATAACTTTTCGAATTCGTCTTTGCCTCTTGTAACTTTAGGCCAAGGCGTATCAAGAAGTTGATTACTCAAACCGTAAATTCCATTTTCGAGAATTCTTATTCGATCCTCGCGGTTTGAATAATAGCCGATTTCGTTGTTTTGACCGTTCATTTCGCCGACAATAAGATTAAATCCGGAATAATCAGTTGCCTTTTTTCTAATTTCCGTTAAAAATTTTTCAACCGAATCGTCCGTTTTCAAAAATTTACTGACCAGATCGCCGCGCGAAACCTCGCCTTTCGGCGCAAATGGATCGCGGTAATTGGTGACCGCGGCGAAACGTCCGGACTTTGTAATTCCGAGCCACGTTCCGCCAAAGACAAGGTCACGACCGGCAAAAATTTCCGGCGCATCTTCCCAAAAATGTGCCGGCGCGGTCGGACGTTCGTAAAACTCGTCCCGATTGGCAAGCAAAATTAACGGAAATTCTGAATGTTGTTGGTAAGCAAGAAAAATTACACACATTTTAATTTTGGATTTGTGATTTCGGATTTCGGATTTGTTTGCCGAAGATAAGTCTTATCAGATCTCTTTTTTTTGTCGGTTTTGCGCCGCTGTCTTTATTTTCCGCGCCGATCTCAAAGGCGATCTTCCATTGTTGAAACAAGATCTTATAGGCATCAAAAAGCGAATATTTCGGGTCGTAGATATTTGTGGCTTCCGATGTGACGCCGTTTAATTCGATTATTTTGAAATTTTCGGCTTTCGCAAAATCGGCAAAAGATTTTACGCGAATATCGAATCTGCCGAAATAGAAACCTTTGAATCCACGGCAAATTTCGTCAATTCTATTTTCAAGTATTTCGGTTTTCATCCAGTCACCGTCGAGAAAAAGCGCGCCGCGTGAATGTGTTCCGATGTCTATGATCTGTACTTCATCGCCTTGTTTAGGAATTGTTTCAAGCCTTTCACTGTTGCGTTCGAGATAACTTTTCGCAAGGCAAATTGCCCGATTATCGCCCAAAATCAACTCCTCGAGAGTTGATTTGCCATCGCCTGTAACCTGCGGAAAACGCTTTTCGGTGATAGAAAAAATCTTGCCTTTTTCCCCTTTCGGATACCGACAGTAAA
Source organism: Acidobacteriota bacterium (assembly GCA_031362765.1). Taxonomy (GTDB): domain Bacteria; phylum Acidobacteriota; class Blastocatellia; order Pyrinomonadales; family Pyrinomonadaceae; genus JAFDVJ01. The sequence continues at coordinate 1,936 of JANLTD010000874.1, forward strand.
AAACGCTTGTTTCTTCTCCGCCGGCAAATTCCTGCAAGATCTGAGTTTCTTTTGCATCAGATAGGTTTTCTGCCAATTCAACAAAGGATCTGACGATTTGAACGCCGAAACCGCGTTCACCGACGTCCGGTTTTAAGACGATCGGAAACGCCAAATCGTTTTCCGTCATAAAATTCGCGGCCTTTTGTAGATTCTCTTCGGCAGAGCCGTTTTCAGTTAAATATAAATGTTCTAACAAGAATGGTTTGGCGGCTTCGGATTGATACAAACCCCGTAAAATTTCTTCCTTTGATTCGCCGACAAAACCGCCCGCCGGAATCGCCGGATTCGCGCACGTGAAAACCGTTAAACTGCGAAACTTGACGGCCAGCCAAGCAACATAAATCACGACCGGAATATAAAAAACGTGCAATGGCCAAAATTCCCAGATAAATCGGCGCTTTATGTTTCCCCACAGAATTCGTCGGCCTTTCCACGTCAGAAGTTGTTGCAGGAAACGAATTGCAAAATATAGAACAACGATGAAAAGTATCAATCCGAGCCATAGATTTTGATTGAAAAGCGAATTTTTGACCACTTCTGAACCAAGCCAAGCCGTTAACCCAACCAAAATCGGTGTCCAAATTGCAACGGCAATCGAAAAATAGAGCGTAAATCGCCAAAAAGAAGTTTTCAAAACACCGGCGGCAAAATAAAGCGGCAATCGCAGCCCGAAAATAAAACGGCTGATAAAAACCGTTTTCATTCCTTGTCGTTCGAGCCTGTGGGAACTCTTTTCAAATGATTTTTCGGAGATAAAAAAACTGATAAATCTTATCTTTAAGGCTTTGCGTCCGAGAAAACGTCCGGCAAGAAAAAGCAAAATATCACCGACAAAGATCCCGAACGCACAGCTTGAAATCGCAAGGGCCAAACTGATCTTACCTTGTGAAGCCAAAACGCCCGCACCGATACACGCCAAATCTTCACTGATCAAAGTTGCAGCGGCAAAAATAAAAAACAACGAAATGGCTGAAAAATTTTCGACCTTGATATTTTGCGGGGCGAAGATCCCGCTTTTCAACAGTTGAAAATCTTCGGTTTGTGTAAGATTGAAACCGAAGTAATAGAGCGTCAACAAAAACAGGAAAACGCCGAGAGCCCACAGCCATCGGCGTTTGTCCAAAATCTGCCAAAGAAAAGTCATTGTTAGAACCGCAATATTAACACATCGTCACCGTTCGGTATTTTGCCCAAGAAAAAACATTTGACCGATCAGAGGAATTTCAGTGCGATGAATAAAAAGAATCGCCGAACTCAATATCAACACGACGACCGCCAAGCCAAATAACAATCCTCCATCATCTTTGACAACGATCCGTGGCGCTAACCCACAGAAAGGCAGCACCCATGTCCACCCCCAGTCCCGCAAGTACCCCGTTCAGAATTTTTGACATCGAAATCGCACGCTCCGTTGAGGACACGCCCGGATCTTGGGCCGCGGCCCGCGAAG
>JANLTD010000806.1:0-2925 GCA_031362765.1 Acidobacteriota bacterium
TCGGCAATTTCAAACAAGCCGGAATCGCGATTTTCTTTGTCGTTTTGATCGGAATCATTGTTTTCTACGTCGTCGAAAGATACTGGCTGTCGGAAAAGGTCGAAGAAGTGACGCCCGAGACACTCAACCGGATCGAAGAAAAAATCCACGTCATCGAAGATGCCGCGCAGGGAAAACTCCAGACTATCGGCGAACGGTTTCACCGGACAATTCCGCCCAAATCGGAAGAAAAAGCGCCGCCCGAAGAAAAAGAATCGTCGAAAGCGGCAAAAAGTTAATTTCTCAGCTATTCAATTTGCCACAAATTACGGTAATATACTTCGTTCTTTAGATAAGAAATTCCAATCCATAAAGTTAAGAGGACATAGTTTAGTGATAATCGAATCATCGGCTCCGACCAGAGTTGACCTGGCAGGCGGCACCATAGATATTCCGCCGCTTTTTTTGTTTCACGAGGGCGCGGCGACCGTTAATTTCGCCGTCAGTTTGATGGCGCGCTGCCGTATTGAAACACGCTCGGATGATCGTGTCGTGCTCGGATCAATTGACCGCGGCGTGACATTTGAAACCTCGCTCAGTCATTTTCACGAGCTGAAAAATGAACCGCGGCTTGAACTGCTTTCAAAACTGGTCTATTTTTTCAAACCCGAAACGGGTTTCAATATGATCACCGAATCGGAAGCTCCGGCCGGAGCGGGACTGGCAGGTTCTTCGACGCTCAACATCGCCTGCATCGGCGCGTTAAATCGCCTCGTCGGCAATCGCTACACGCCCGACCGTTTTATCCCGATCGCGGCGGCGGTCGAATGTCAGGTCATCAAAGTTCCGACCGGCTATCAGGATTATTATTCAGCGCAATACGGCGGCGTTTCGGCAATTCATTTTCGCCCGGACGGAATGGAGCGCGAACCGCTGGAAATTGATACCGAAACTCTGGAAAAACGCGTCGTCGTGATCTACACGGGCGAGCCGCGAAATTCGGGCACGAATAATTGGGAAATCACCAAACGCCATATTGACGGCGACAAAGAATTGTTCGACATCTTTGAAGGCATCCGCGATTCATCGCTGCAATTGCGCGAAGCCTTATTGAAAAATGACTGGCACGAAGTCGGCGAGATCCTCAGGATCGCCTATCCGCACCGCAAACGGCTTTCGCCGAAGATCACGACTCCGCAAATGGATATGTTGATCGAAAAGGCTTATGCAAACGGCGCGATCGCCGCGAAGGTCTGCGGTGCCGGCGGCGGCGGCTGCATCGCGTTTTTCTGTGAAGAAGACGGTCGCTCCGATGTCGAAAATGCGCTCTCGGCAGAAGTCGGCGCCGAAGTCCTAAATTGGAAGGTTTGCCGCGAAGGTCTCGTCATCAACGAGATCGCGGCGGAAGCTGTTTGAAAGTAAAAAGGTAAAAGGTAAAGAGCAAAAAATAGAAAGCAAAACTTTTCCGCAAATCTTCATCGAACCGCAGGTAAAAGCATTCAATTGTTATTTTGCTTTTAGCTTTTGCCTTTTTACTTAAAAAAGTCTTTCCCTAAAAACAATTTACTGGAGACAAACTATGAAGAAAAAAATTTTATTGACACTGTTTTTAATGTCCGGCTTCGTTCTGTCAGCAAACGCGCAGGACGATTTTTTTTCGACGCGGCTCGACACTTACGCGAATGATTTGAAACGCAACACGGTTGATCTGGTTGACCGCACCTCCGACGATATGCGGCGCAGTGCTTCAAACACGCGAGCCTCGATCGAAGAAGCATTTCTGGCGGCTCAGCTTGATGCCGCAACCGGACTTTTTCAACAAATGATCACCGATCGCCGCCGCGCTACCGAATTGCGCGATGGAGCGGCGATTCTGACAGATTTGGTGCGTCGCGCGCCGGGTTTCGGCCCAAACAGCAATCTTTGGCGCAATGTTCAAACTTCTGTCAATAATATCAGCCGTGAGCTTGGCGGCACTGGCGGCGGCGGCGGAAATACGGACAACCGTCAGATTCTCGGCCGAGCCTATTGGCGCGGAACGGTTGACGATAAAATTCAGCTCGTCATTCGCGGCAATCAAATCGAAACCCGTGTCCTTTCGGGACGCACTTACGCGGAAGGAACTTACAGTTTTACGAATTCGCTGCCATCCAGAAATGTTTCGGTCGAAGTCAACAAAACAAAAGGCCGCGGCAGCGCGCGCGTCATTCAACAACCTTCGAAATCAAATGAGTACACGACTATCGTCGAAATCTCGGATTCGGACGGCGGCGCCAAGGAGTATCAATTGGATATTTATTGGCGGTAAATAAAGTGAAAAGGTGGAAAAGGTAAAAAGTGAAAAAGTTTTGTTGTCTTTCTTCAACGAAACTTTTTCACTTTTTACCTTTTTCACTTTTACACTTGAGCGGCAATCGCACTTGTTAATGAACGAAAAATGTTTCTTCCATCATTTGAACCCAAAAGTCCTTCACAGGCGCGTTCGGGATGCGGCATCATTCCGATCACGTTTCTGTCCCGGTTGCAAATTCCCGCGATATTCGAACGGGCGCCGTTCGGATTCGATTCATCGGTTACATTGCCCGATTCATTACAATAGCGAAAAACGACCTGACCGTTTTTTTCGAGTTCGTTAAAGGTCACGTCGTCGCAGACATAATTTCCTTCGGCGTGCGCGATCGGGATCGAAAGAACTTCGCCCGCCTGTAATTCGCTCGTGTAGGGCGTGCGGTTGTTTTCGACCTTGATATTGACGTGTTTGCAAATAAAATGAAGATCGCGGTTGCGAATAAGCGCGCCCGGCAGAAGTCCGGCTTCGCAGAGGATCTGAAAACCGTTGCAAATGCCGAAAACAAACTTGCCCTCAGCCGCAAACTCTTTGACCGCCGTCATCACGGGCGAAAATTTCGCCAGTGCGCCGCACCGCAAATAATCGCCGTAGGAAAA
>JANLTD010000811.1:0-5183 GCA_031362765.1 Acidobacteriota bacterium
CCTTACTTTCAAATTTCGCGAATTCTACAAGCGGAAAAGGCTGCCGCCAGTTAAATTCAAATTCGTCCGTTTCGCGGTCTTCGTAAAGCTGAGAAAATGTTTCATAAAATGAGGCGCAAACATCTTTGACCGTGCCCTGATGCGAATAAACCAATTCGCGTTCGTCGTTCGATCTTTCGCCGGTCGGAAATTGGTATATTTCCAAAAGCAGATTTTCGCCGCGTTTAACAAACCGGAAGTCAAATTCTTCGGGATCGCGGTTCCAATGCAGAACGTCTTCGCCGTTTGCCGAATCTTTATCGAGCAAACTGCTTAAGATCCGCAACAGTTCGGGCAACGCCCCTGAATGCGGCGCGTGTGCCGTCGTAGTGTGAAACTCGCGCGCGGCGTCCGTGAAACCGATTGACATCCAACCGCATTGCGGCGAATTAAAACTGACTTCAAGTTTGTTTTCCATAATTCTCAAATCCTATTCGAATATGGTAACTTTAAGTTTAATTTTCTGGCAAACCAATGAAACAGTATCAAGAACTTTTACGGCATATTTTAGAAAACGGAACACGTCACGAAGACAGAACAGGTGTTGGTACGATCTCGGTTTTCGGCTATCAAACGCGCTTTAATTTACGGCGCGGTTTTCCGATCGTGACGACGAAACGCGTTCCGTTTCGATGGATATTTGAAGAACTGGCGTGGTTTTTATCGGGCGACACAAACGAGAAAAATCTGCGGGCCCGTGGAGTGGACATTTGGGCGGAATGGGCTGACGCGGAACACACGGCGAAATTCGGACGCGAAGAAGGTGATTTAGGTCCTGTTTATGGTCACCTTTGGAGAAATTTTGACGGCGAATATCCAAACGGAAAAGGTTTTGACCAGATTGCAGATTTGATCAATCAAATTCAGGAAAACCCCAATTCTCGGCGTTTAATTGTTTCAGGTTGGAATCCGTCAAAGGCGGTTCAAGTTGCTCTTCCACCTTGCCACACACTGGTTCAATTTAAGGTTGAAAACGAAAAAATCCTTCATTGCCAACTTTATCAGCGAAGCGCGGATGCCTTCTTAGGCGTGCCGTTCAATATTTCGAGTTACGCCCTTCTGACACAGATGATCGCGCACGTTTGTGGTTTGGAGGTTGGCGAATTTATTCACACTTTCGGCGATCTGCACATTTATCTCAATCATCTTGAACAGGTCGAAGAATTATTGAAACGCGATCCGTTGCCATTGCCGAAACTGGAATTTGTTGATACGGAAAATCTAAAAGGTTTGGACGGATTATTAAATTTCAAATACGAAAATCTAAACCTGGTCGGCTATCGATCGCACAAAAAAATCGCGGCGCCGGTGGCGGTTTAGAATAAAAACGGACGAAATTTTTAATCGCTTCGTCCGTTATTTGATTAATTGTTGATGACCGAATATTCAATCCGCCGATTGAAAAATTTTCCTTCTTCGGTATTATTGGTCGTTTTCGGACTGCCCTCGCCGTAGCCTTTCATTCGCAGAGCTTCAGGTCTTACACCGAATTTGATAAGTGCTTCGCGGACTGATTTGGCGCGATTCTCGGAAAGAGTTTGATTATCCGCATCCTTACCGTCGCTGTCGGTATGTCCGCCAACTTCCAACACCGTTGACGGCGGCAGATTTTTGATATAGGTTGCGGCACGTTCCAAAAACTTCATCCGGGACGATGGAATGTTGAATTTTTTCTTATCAAAATTGACGATAAAAATATTCAGAGCATTTTTTAATTCTTCAGCCGTATAATTTGGCGCAGGCTTCAAAGCATCGAGCGCGGCATTGGCACATCGTTCGGCTTTATCAAATTCGCCAAGCCGAATATTCTGGCAATCGTCACCGTTCGAAGTCCTGATCGGCGGAGTCGGCGTGACAGAAGTTGGCGATACCTTAGTTTGAAGACCGTCGATTTGGGTACATCGCGCCGTAATCGTCTTGGTTTCGCCGTCTTTGCCTTCGATCTCTCGCGGCTCACACTTAAAATTCGGATGTCTGATTTCAATTTTCTTTATGACATTGGATTTCAATCCGGTAGCAAGAAGCGTTCCGTTGCCTTCGGTGACCGACCAACGGGTTCCGTCAACCCAAACTTCGCTTCGCGGTGGTGCGCTTTCAATGACAATTTCAAAACCGCTCGGACGAAGAAAGAAAAAATAAACCAACATAATAACGATGATCGCAAAAAAGAACATCGTCAAAAGGCCGCCAACTGCCCAAAACCAGCCCGGAATTCCCGATTTCTTTTGTTTATCATCTTCCTTTTTTTGTTCGGCGGCTTGGGTCGGTGTCGGCGGCAGATTTTGATACTTGGCGCGTTCAGCCTCCGGGAGTTGAAGAAAAGGCGAGGTGGCGCCGTAATTTGTCCGATTCCCGGGATTGACCTGTTCGTCGCTGAAATCGTGATTCGGAATTTTGATGTTCTGATCGGTCACGCCCCAATCGGGCGTTTTCGGGTTTTGTCCACCCGACATATAGGTTTTGTTAAAGTCCGCATCGTCCTTGATCGGCGGAATATTGGCAACCGTCTTTCCCCAATCATCGGCAGGCGGTTGCGGAGCAAATTTTGAATTATAATTCGTTTTTTCCCAATCAGATGTTCCCATCTGGTCAGCGCGCGGAATATTCGGCGTAGTTTTGGAAAAATCATCCGGCGGCAGACTCGGAACTTTTTTTGGATCACTCACGGTTTAATCTCCTTTCGGTTGCAAACAATGTAAAAAGCGGAATTTCATTTTAACATAAATTTTAAAAGTGGAAAGGATAAAGCAAAAATTAAGGTAATGCGTCAGTAAAAACCAGCGAAAGAGTTTCTGCCTAAGGAGGACACGAAAGTTACGAAAAAGTGGAATAAAAATCAGAGTCTTTCGGTTTTTTCGTGTCATGCGCAGGTAGATTAACTTTTACTGAAGCATTGCAAACTAAGAGCGTTGCAGGCCGCTATCAAAGCGTGACTGAGAAGCTTTTTAATTTCTATCTTTTTTATTTTTTACTTGATATTTGCCGGCTGAGCATTTTTCGTCCGAACGGTAATGCCTTCCTGACCAAGGAGAAATACGCGGCGCGCGTCGTAGGCCGAAGTATTGGTCGGGAAATAAGAAAGCAGATAGCGATTGTTACGGAGTTCGTCACAGATCGCTTTGGCGGCAGATTGCGGTTCGTCAAACGAAAAACTTTTCCCGCCCGTGCCTTCCGTCAGTTGTTTTAGTACTTCGCTTGTTTTCGGCTGATTGCGCCGATATGCGCCATTTGTACGGTCGGGAATTTCTAATGAGTAAAGTGTCACGTTTTGATCTTGCAGTTCCGCAATCGCCGTATCAAGGGATGTTTTGCTTCCGCGGTCGAGTCCGTCGCTGATCAGGACGATTATCGTTTTGCGGGTTCCCGGCATCAGCGGAGCCAAAACTTCTTTCGTGGTGACGCTCAACGCGTCAAAAAGATATGGATTTCCTTTTTTGCGAAATGTCGCGAGCGAGGCTTCCATTTTTTTTGCATCGTCGGTCCATTCTTGAATGATCTCGGGTTTTTCATCATAAGCAATGACAAAAAGCTGGTCGCCTTCAAAAATTTCGTAGGCAAATTCCATCGTCATCTTTTTCAGACTATCAACATCTGCCCGCAGGGTTTGCGAATTATCAATCAACAGAACAATGCGCGCGGGCGACGGATCGTAGCTGAAATTTTTGATTTTTTGCTCGACTCCGTTTTCGTAAAGAAACAGATTGTCAATTTTAATCGGTTCGGTTGAATTCGGACGTGTCGCCGTCACGGCTAAAACAGTGCCGTCGATATCGGAGGTCGAACGGACATTGTTGCGCGATTGCCCAAAAGCAAAAGAAATAAAGATAAAAATCGCTATCAGCGCAACAAATTTTTCGACCGGAAATCTCATTTGTCTAGTCCTTCTTTGAAACTGCGTCTGTCGCCGGAGCGGCAGTTTTTTCTTTTGATGCAGGTTCGGTCTTAGTAGTTGATTCGGCCGCCGAACTTTTTTCAGTTTTTTCGGGGTTTCCGCTTTTTTTATCCGCGTAATCGGTCACATACCAACCTTCGCCCTTAAATTGGAAACCCGAGCGCGACCATTGTTTCTCCAATTTTCCCCCGCAGTTTTCACATATTTATAACGATTCTTCCGACATTTTCTGCATTTTGTCCAGATGCACGCCGCAATCCAGACATTTGTATTCGTAAATAGGCATATTATTAAAGTGGAAAAGGGTAAAAGTGAAAAAGTGAAAAAGTGAAAAAGTGAGCTGGTGAAGTTTGACAAACTTTTTCACCTTTTCACTTTTTATCTCTTTCACTTTTATCTACCAATTAGTTGCTGTAACTTTTTCTGTTTCTTCGTGTTCAGCGAGAAATCTTTCGGCATCAATTGCCGCCATACAACCGGTTCCGGCTGCCGTGACCGCTTGGCGATAATAGGAATCCTGAGCATCGCCGCAGGCAAAAACGCCGGCGACATTGGTTTTCATCGTGCGGCCTTCGGTTTTTAGGTAGCCGACTTCGTCCATATCGAGAACACCCGCAAAAAGATCCGTATTCGGTTTATGTCCGATGGCGATAAAAACGCCTTCGGTCGGAAAAATGCTTTCGTCGCCAGTTTTATTGTTGAAAATTCTGATTCCAGTGACACCGGCTTCCTTTGAGCCGAGAATTTCTTTAACCTCTGTATTCCACAAAACTTCGATCTTATCGCTGGCAAGCACTCTGTCCTGCATAATTTTTGAAGCACGAAAACTGTCTTTGCGATGGATGAGCGTGACTTTTGAGGCAAACCTTGTCAAAAAGGTCGCTTCCTCCATTGCTGTATCGCCGCCGCCGACAACGACCAGCGGCCGACCGCGAAAGAAAAATCCATCGCAGGTCGCACATGCCGAAACGCCGTTGCCGCCCAGACCTTCAGGCACCGGTTCTTCGCCCGGAATGCCGAGCCACTTGGCTGACGCGCCCGTCGAGATAATCAAAGAATCAGCCTTGATAATGGTCGTAACTTCTGCGCTGTCAGCACTTTCTTTACCGTAAAGCGTGAACGGACGCGCACTTAAATCAACTTTATCAATCCACACATTGATAATTTGAGTCCCGAATCTTTCGGCTTGCGCCCGAAATTGACTCATTAATTCGGGTCCTAAAATCCCATCGGCAAAGCCCGGATAATTTTC
>JANLTD010000892.1:0-3970 GCA_031362765.1 Acidobacteriota bacterium
CAGAAACGAAAAGTTCAGCGGTCGTTATGGTAGTCGGGTCTTCTTGTGGCGCGAGCCGATTGCTTATTGGTTTATTGTGGCGTTGCTTGTCATTTTACATTTAATCATCACAGTGTTAATTGCAATGTCAGTTTATTGGCAGGCGAACGGAAGATAAAAGATAATTGCATGAAGAGAATTAAGAACAAAAATTAACGCAATTCACGTTTCAAAATCTTTCCGGTCGCGGTCATCGGCAGGCTTTCGAGGAATTCGACAAAGCGCGGGTATTTGTAGCTTGCCATATTTGCTTTGCACCATTCGATAATTTCGTTTTCGGTCATCGTCGCGCCGTCTTTTTTGACGATGTAAGCCTTTATTTCTTCGCCGTGTTCATTGCTTGCGACGCCGACGATCGCGCAAAGCGAAACGCCTTCGTGCGTCATCAAAACTTCTTCCAATTCGCGCGGATAGACGTTGAATCCGCCGCGCAGGATCATATCCTTGACGCGGTCGGTGATGTATAGATAACCTTCGGCGTCGCGCTGTCCGATGTCGCCCGAATGAAACCAGCCATTGCGAATCGCGGCCTGGGTTGCTTCGGGGCGTTTGTAATAGCCTTTCATAATGTTGTGTCCGCGAATGGCGATCTCGCCGAGTTCACCGTCCGCGACGTCGTTGCCATTTTCGTCAACCACACGCACCTCGACGCCCCAGACCGGAAAACCGACCGAACCCGCGCGCGATTCACCGTATTTGTTGAAAACCGCGATCGGCGAGGTTTCCGACAGACCATAGCCTTCGAGAATTTTGGTGTTGAATTTTGCTTCAAAACCCTTCAAAACCTCGACGGGCAGCGGCGAGCCGCCCGACAGGCACATTCGTAAATTTCCGGAGATCTTTTCGAGATCGAATTTGTCGGCTTCTGCGTAATTGAGCAGCGCCCAATACATTGTCGGAACGCCCGCAAAGATCGTGACGTCGTGCTTTTCCATCAAGGCGAGCGCGTCTTGGGGCGTAAAGCGCGGCAGCAAAACGATTGTCGCCCGATTGTAAAACCCGGCGTTCATCTGGACGACCTGCCCGAAAGAATGAAAAAGCGGCAAGGTCAGCAGGTGAGCGTCCCGGTCGCGGCGCGGATACAGCGTGTCGGAAAGCCGCGCGTTCATTACGATATTGAAATGCGTCAGCTCCGCGCCTTTCGGCTGGCCGGTCGTGCCGGAAGTGTAGAGAATTACGGCAGTGTCGGTTTCATCCGTCAATTCAGATTCAAAGACGGTCGGCTGATCTTCGATGAATTGCCAAAAGGTCTCCGTGTTTTCAAAAGGCGATTCGGCTTTTTCGTCCGATGTCAGAAGAATGAACTCTTCGCAGGTTTCGGTTGCCGTAGAGCCCTTAAACCCTTCTGTGCCGACCGGAAGGGCCGGATTGCCTTCAAAACAAAAATAGACGCGCGCGTCGGAATCTGCCAGGTGATACGCGATCTCGCGCGATTTCAAAAGGATATTGAGCGGCACGACCGTTGCGCCCGTCTTTAAGATGCCGTAATAAACCATCGGAAAAAACGGCAGATTCGGACACGAGATCGCGATTTTATCGCCTTTTTCGATACCGAGTTTTTTTAACGCATTGGCGATCTGATTCGCTTTGGCGTTGATTTCGGCATAAGTAAATTGCGCGTTGCCGCAAATTACGGCAGTTCTGTCCGGGACATTGCGTGCGCTGTCTTCGAGTAAAACGGCTAGATTCAACATAGTTTTTAAGATATATTTGCCTGCGAAATACACGAAACATACGAAAATAAATCAATAAAATAAATCTTCTTTTTTCGTGCTTTTCGTGTGTGCGCGTGGGCAATCTCCTTATTTATTCGGGCGCGAACGCTCAATTATTTTTCGGGCTTCAATGCCGATCTACAAAATGCGGAAATTCAAGTTTCTTCCCGACTTTTCCGATTGCCGTGTCGGCGCGTGTCAAGAGTTTCGCCAATTCGTCGGTTTCGGATTCATCAAATCTGTACGTTCAAAGTCGAAATTGGGGCAGAAAGGCTTGAAAACTAAAAAAGCAAATGCCGAATTTTAATCGCCTGCGTCTTTCGGCACGGGGCGTACAATTTCAAGCAGTGAGATAGAAATAAAATAATAGATTTAGAGGCGCGAAAAATCAAGATCAAAGTTGATTCAAAAGGCGGCGTTTTCGAGAACAAATTCTAGGACACAATTAATCTTTTGCAAGCCGCGCAGCAATCAGTTTATAAACCTGAAAATTATAAACCAGACCGATGTGCGTGCCGGTCACTTCAAAATTGTTTTCTTCCGCGCGCGAGCGGCAGTTTTTCCAGTCAACGATGCCGTCGCTCTTTGTGTAGATCGCCGATTGACGAATCGTTTTCGGCAGATAACTGTGCGGAGCCGTGACGGCGGCGCAGTGGCAATGCCCGGTGTAGCATTTCGGATATTCGGTTTTGTCGGTTTTTGCAAAGATCCGGTTACGGATCTTTTCGGACATTTCGATCACTTTCGGGTGTGAGCGAACGCCGCGAAAAGGCGAGGCAAGCGTGATCACCGATTCGACCAGATCGGGATATTGCGTTGCCGCCGAACGCGACAGCACGCCGCCCAACGAGTGTCCGACGAGATGCACTTTTTTGCCCGTTTCGTCGTGCGCCCGTTTGATCGTCGCGATGAGTTTTTCGGACAGAGTATTCAGACAATCGGCATTCCAGCCGATGCCCGAAAGATACGGTTTATAGCCGATGCGCGAGAGCCACAGGTACAGTTCGTAAAGATAAAAATCCGAACCAAGAAAGCCGGGAACGACAATAACGGCCGAACCGTCGCCTTTCGGGACACCAAACCCGAAATAAACCGGCGCAATATGAAGCAGAGTCCAATCAACGCCGACCAAGGATTCAAACCAGATCGGAAGCGCGTGTTCGCGCGTTTCCTTGTCAAACCCCGTAATTACTTCTAATTCGCTTTCTAAGATGTCCATAAATTTAGTGGAGAGTGGAGAGTAGAGAGTGGGGAGTCGGAGATTTTACTTTCCGCTCTCCACTCTCCACTCTTAAAGTTCTTTTCCCAAAATGTCCATAAATTAAGTTGAGATTCGAGCGCCGGAGATTTTACTCTCCACTCTCCACTCTCTACTCTCCACTCTTAAGCGCTTGCCGCCTGGCTTGCCAGTTTCTCGACCACTGTTTTCAAATCTTCAAAAACTTCATCTAAGATCTCTTTGAATTTGTCAACGTCGTCCATCGCCTGTGTATCAGATGACAAACCGAAGTGCAGAGTTTGATTATAACTCATAATCGCACAGCCCAAGCCCAAACGGTAGCCGATCGGAACATACGGATATTGGGCGAGAACCTTTTTACCCGCCAGATAGATCGGCACTTGCGGTCCCGGAACATTCGTGGCAACCATATTGAACGGCGGAAACGGCAATTCAGCGAGCGCGCCGATCATTGATTGGAGAGGCGCGGGCATCATCGTATAAAGCGCGCCGATGGTGAGCAAACCTTCGGCGAGTTTTGCCGTTTTCATAAGGTTTGTTTTTTGATGAACGTTTTTGAAACGCGTCGGTAAATCTTTTATGTCGAGCGGAATTTCGACCGGTAGAATCGAAATCATATTACCCAGCGCGCCGCGTTGTTCCTTCTGGCGCAAACTGACCGGAACCATAAATCGCACGACCTTGTCTTTGACGGATTGCCCGTGAAATTTAACGTATCGCGCGACCGCTTCGCTGAGCAGCGTCAGCACGACATCATTGACCGTGCCGCCTAAGACGGTACGGATAATTCGCGCTTCGGCAAACGAAAACTCGCTCCACGCAAGCCGGCGCGTTCCCGAACACGGACCGTTAAAAGGCAGGATCGGCGGCGGCGTCGAAATTGCCGGCAGAACCTCGCTAAGGCTGGGTATTGCTTCGAGATTTTGCGTGTTGGTCAGATTCGAAACCATATACATCAGACCGCCCTGCATTTCCA
>JANLTD010000863.1:0-4014 GCA_031362765.1 Acidobacteriota bacterium
CGAGGCCGATTCAAGCTTACCGTTATATTCTTGCTGCTGTTTCCATTTGCAGGTCAAATACGCCGCGCCTGTGCCGAGCATTTCGATTCGCACGCCGGTCGTTTCCAAAGTGACGTTCGCGGCGTTTTTATACGATGCTTCGCGGTTGGTGCGCATTGTTTCCCAACCTCGCGTGACCGAACCGTTGTTGTTAAAGAAAAGAATATCTTCGCTTTTGTTGTAAACGCTCATTACTTTTGCCGCGTCTGCAGTTTTGATACCGTCAACGAGGCGATCAAACACGGCGCGAACGTCTTTTGACGCGTCAACTTTAACAGTCGTCTTTTTTTGTCCGAACGCCGAAAATGTCAAAGTTAAAATTATTAAGCCGAATATTGCAATTTTTTTCATTTTTCTGTCCTCATAGATCCAAGTTTTTATCGGAAATTTAGTTTATAATTGAAAAATCTTAGTTGCAAAACAGCAAGACTAAGTTTTCCGAAAAATATGAATGAAAGTTTTAAGTGCCCGTCGTGTTCTGCGCCCTTAGAGTTTGAAGGCAAACCAATGCAGAAATGTAAGTTTTGCGGAAGCAATGTGATTGTTCCGTCCGGCGTGATCCAGAGTTCAAGTTTTTTTGGCCGAGTCGGCGCGGCAGATTTCGGCGATCTGTCGGCTTTAACCGGAAAAGCCTTGAAGATCGGCGAGATTCAGCAGCTTTTGCAAGGTGGAAACAAGATTCAGGCAATCAAGGTCTTTCGTGAAACTTTCGGCGTTGGTTTGAAAGAGGCGAAAGACGCGGTTGACGCGATCGAACGCGGCGAAAGCGTTGATATTTCGGGAATACAGATCCAAACTGCCAACACGCGGCAAAACTTTCAGTCAAACGCGCAAAATCTCGCGGCCGCGAAAAAGATCGGCTACACGGTGGGAGGATCAATTCTCGGAACACTGGTCGTTACGATCCTTTTGATCACCTGCGCGATCGCGGGTGTTTTTTATCTGGTATCGCGCTCGGTCAACAAAGCGATTGACAGATCTTTGACGACCAAACCGACTGCCGCTACGCCGGCGACGACAAAATCCGCCGCCGAAACTTCGATCGCGCAGGAAATCTTAAAATTCGGCGGGGAAGGCACGGGCGCGGGAAAGTTCAATGATAACCGGACGATTGCCGTTGACGCGGACGGCAAAATTTATTCGGCAGATTATTCGGGCGGACGGATACAGGTTTTTGACGCCGCCGGTAATTTTCAAATGCAGATAATGGCAGACACAACGCGGACGGTTGATGCTCTGGCGACCGATCGCAAAGGGAATTTGTTTGTTTTGCAAGGTTATGACGTGTTTCGGATCAACAAGGAAACCGGCGAAACTTTGGGTAAGTATCGTGTTGATTCGGCGACTGATCTGGCGATCGGGTTGGATGGAAAAATTTATGTGACAGCCCGTTTCGGCGGCACTATCACTGTTTTAAGCGCTGACGGCGTCAAACTCAAAACAATTCAGATTGGCAAAGACTTGAATCTTGAAAACATTCAGCAGATCGCGGTGGACGGCGCGGGCAACCTTTATCTGCTCGAAGGCAGAAATTCCGCAATTTTCAAACTCTCGCCGGACGGGAAACTACTGACGCGGTTCGGCGGCAGATCAAACGGCCCGTCCGACAAAGCACCGAAAGCACTGTTTTCGGGAACTCCGGACGATTTAGCGATTGATTCGCAGGGCCGGCTTTATGTCAGCCAGATTTCACGCATCAGCGTCTTTGATTCAAACGGAAATTTTCTGAACGATTTCAAAACCGCGCAAGCATTCGGGATAGCTCTTAACGACAAAGATGAACTTTTTGTCGCGTCGCGTCCGTTTGTCGTCAAATATAAAGTGAGTCTTTAAAGTTTTAGTAGATTTGGATTGCGGATTGCGGATTTTGGATTGCGGATTTTTTGGATCTACTGAAATTGGAATCTGCTGAGATTGGTTGATCCGAGATGTCGGAATTCTGAGTTGGGATCAAGACTCAAATCAACAACCAATCCGCGCATCCGAAATCCGCGATCCGCAATCGAAACCGTATGAGGTAATCTGCGCATTTTTATACTATTTCGTATCTCGAAGATTTTCGCTTTACACGATTTGGTTAAATGCCGAAAATCTACTGCCGCCGATCTTCACTAAATACTGCATAAAATTCATCTTTAAGGTTTTTTAGAGTTGAGGTATAAAAATTGCTGTAAATCCAAGTAAAAGTTGAGTTATTCACCCAACTGCTCTTCCGGGAAAAGCAACATATTTCAAGAAAAAACGTTTTGAGTGCGGTCTTTCGGCAGCTTAAACTTGCACAGAACAAGAACGCTTCATTTACGCGGAGCTCAAAACATAAGGAGAAAAGTATTTTATGCGTTTAGCAAAGAGGTTTCTTTGGGCAGGTCTTTTCATTTTGCCCTTTTTATTTGTGAACGCCGGAGCCGCTTTCGGTGTTGTGATCGATGATTACACACCTGAAGTGACGGCGCGGGTCGCACGAATCAGTTTTATCCGCGGCGATGTGCAAATCAAGCGCGGCAGCAGCGAGAAAGGTGATAAACAGGAATGGGAACGCGCCGCGCTTAATCTGCCGCTGGTCGAAGGCGACGAAATTTCGACGGGCGCAAATACGGTCGTTGAGATCCAGCTTGACAGCTACAATCACATACGTTTGTCGGAAAATGCCTATTTGAAATTTACGACTTTGCGCGACGAAGGCATCGCGGTCAGTCTGCCGCAAGGCACGATGAACTTGCGCGTCTTGAGTTTCGATAAATCGAAAAGCTATTTCGAGATTGATGCGCCCGAAACAACGCTTTCGGTCGAAAGAGCCGGAATGTTTCGGATCGATGCGGGCGACACGCGCAATGCGGAAATTCGCGTCACGGCAACCGAAGACGGCGAAGCCAAGGTTTACACAAAAACTTCGGGTTTCACGCTTCGCAACGGCCGGACGGCGCAGATCTTTATCGAGGGAAATTACGCCGGCGATTATGAAACAAACAGCGTGGCAAGTCTTGCGGATGAATTCGACGAATGGGTTTTGCAGCGCGATGCGGTGATCGCCAAACGCCTGAAAGATGCCTCTTACGACAAATATTACGACCGCGATATTTACGGCGCGGAAGACCTGAGCGAATACGGCGAATGGATCTACACCAATAAATACGGCTACGTCTGGAAACCTTACGCCAATTCGGTTTCGAGTTATTCAAACTGGTCGCCGTATCGTTATGGCCATTGGCGCTGGGTTCCGGTTTACGGCTGGACCTGGGTCAATGACGAACCGTGGGGTTGGGCAACCTATCATCACGGACGCTGGGTCTGGGACAACGGCTATTGGATCTGGTCGCCTTACGGATATTATCGTTGGCGGCGAAGCTGGTGGCAGCCGGCGATGGTCACGATCGGCACGTGGAACGGTTCCGTCTTATGGTTTCCGCTCGGTTATGACGATTATTATGCCGATTACAATCGTGATTGCCGCCGCAACGGCCGCCGCAATAATGTGACGATCATCAACAACAACACGACAGTAATCGTCAATCCGACACCGAATCCGACACCGAATCCGTCGCCGAATCCATCGCCGACACCGCCGATTCTAACGCCCGGGCAGATCAACGAAGAGCGCAGTAGAAATGCGCGAACACCGACATTTCAACGTGTTCCGCTCAATGGCGTAGTGTCCGTTAACGCAGAAGAATTCGGCAAACGGACGCGAGGTTATCAAACCGCGCCGGTTGACACGGCAAGGAGAGTTCTTTCCAAGCCGACTGATGAAAATCAGACTCCGCCGATCTTGCCGACTTACGACGACGTGAAAGACA
The DNA here is from genome assembly GCA_031362765.1 of Acidobacteriota bacterium. Lineage (GTDB taxonomy): Bacteria > Acidobacteriota > Blastocatellia > Pyrinomonadales > Pyrinomonadaceae > JAFDVJ01. Next base: position 3,834 of record JANLTD010000863.1, read on the forward strand.
AGATCAGCAAGGAAATTCTGATCGAAAATCCGCGCATTGACAGAAAATACGAAGAGCAGGTGAAAACCGGCGCGACCGAGCGCGAAACGGGTAAATCGCTTGACCGCAAATTGGAACAGGAACGGATTTTCGGAAATCGTCAGCCGAAGATCATTCAGGAAACAAATCCTGACACGGAAAC
>JANLTD010000946.1:0-7195 GCA_031362765.1 Acidobacteriota bacterium
GATCAGGAAACGCGCAGGCTGACGTGGGACGAACAGCGCGATATTGTCAGCCGATTTTACGCGTGCGAGCCTTGTAAAGCCGCGTATAACAAGCAAGTGGACCTCGTGATGAACCGCACCAATAAATTCAGCAAACAAAAATACGTTAACGATCCGGCAATTATGGCCTGGGAACTTGCCAACGAACCGCGGCCGATGCGCCCCGCAGCCGAAAAAGACTACAAAAAATGGATCGCGGATGTTGCCGCGATGATCAAAGCGAAGGACAAGAATCATCTCGTCACGCTCGGACACGAAGGCTCGATCGGCACGGAAAGTCTGAAATTGTTCGAGGAAATTCACGCCGATAAAAATGTTGACTATTTGACGATCCATATCTGGGCGAAAAATTGGGGTTGGTTTCAGAGCGATAAGGTTGCCGAAGGTTATTCAAATGTTGTCGAAAAAGCCACGAATTACATTAACGAACATATCGCCTCAGCCAAAAAACTGAACAAACCGCTGGTCATTGAAGAATTCGGTCTGCCGCGCAACGCGCAATCGTTCGATATTACTTCTTCGACCTCGCTGAGAGATGATTATTACGGGAAAATGTTTGCGTTCGTCGCCGACAGCGCGAAATCGGGCGGTGTTCTCGGCGGTGCCAATTTCTGGGCGTTCGGCGGCACTTCGCGCCCGACAAAAGGTCAGATCTTCTGGAAAAAAGGCGACGATTATATGGGCGATCCGCCGATGGAAGAACAGGGCTTGAACACTGTTTTCGATAGCGATAAGACGACCTGGGCGGTTATCAATAAATATTCAAAACCACTTCGCTAAAATGGATAATGGATAATGGATAATACTCATTTTCATTATCCATAATCCATTGAAAAATTATTTAACACCGACAACTTCGATAATAAAAATGAGCGTCGCATTGGGCGGAATGACGCCGCCGGCACCGCTTGTGCCATAGGCGATCGATGGCGGCAGGACAAATGTTGCATGGTCGCCGACGCGAAGCTTTTGCAACCCTTCGTCCCAACCCTTGATGACCATCCCGGCGCCGACCTTGAACGAAAACGTGTCGTTCCGGTCGAGCGAACTGTCAAATTTCGCGCCGTTGGTCAAAAGTCCCGTGTAATTGACGATCACCATATCGCCTGCTTTGACCTCGGCGCCGTCGCCGTGTTTCGTAATGATGTAGGTCAAACCCGATTCGGTCGTGACCGCAGTAATGTTGGTATTTTCCATTTTCTTAATTGCTTTGTGTTTCTTTTTTCCAATTGGTTTCTTGTCTGCGGCAAGGCGTTAACCCGGTTTGCCAAGTGCCGATTTTTCAAACGAAAAGGATGCGCAGACCGGGTTTTTCGGAACCACGGCAAATTTGATTTTTTCATCTTTTCGAAAATTTGTCTAATCATTATGTTCGACCTAATTTTCGGGCAAAAGCATTGTAAATTTTATCAATTTCGCTGATGCGCAAAAGTTTTGCCATTATCAGAAAGATGATTCCGCCAAGGGCGATCGGCACGAAACATTCGATTGCTTTGAAAAGAAATCCATTGGCGCCGAATTGCCGGTGCAGAAAATAATAGCTGACCCAGCAAACCGCCGACATCACGGCCGAAGCCGCTGCAATCCGCATAAAACCGGATATTATCACTCTGCCGTTTAATCGTTTGATTTTTTTCCGCATAAACAGCACGAGCGCGAAAAAATTGACGAGTGCGACGATTGATGTCGCGAGAGCAACTCCGACGTGACCGTAACCGTAAACAGAAAGCCATTCGCGGAGAAAATAGCAGGCTAGCGTATTGACAACGATCGAAGCAATTCCAATAACCATCGGAGTTTTAGCATCGTTCATCGCGTAAAAGGCGGGCGAGAGAACTTTTATCGCGGCATAGCCCGTCAAACCGATCGAATATCCTGCCAGAGCGTAAGCCGTCATCGAAGTTGCCGCCGCGTCAAATTTTCCGCGTTCGTAAATCAGACGAATGATCGGTTCGCCCAAAACGATCAACCCGCAGGCCGACGGCAATGTCATCAGAAATACCAGATTCATTGATGAAGAAAGCGTGTCGCGAAAGTCTTTTATTTTGCCTTCGCTTGCGAGTCTCGACAGAACGGGAATGGCCGCCGTGCCAATTGCAACGCCGAAAATTCCGATCGGAAACTGCATCAATCGAAAAGCGAAATTCAGCCAACCCTGCGCTCCTTCGATCTGCGACACAAAATAAGTATTGACGAGAACATTGATCTGCACGGCGGAAGTTCCCAAAATCGCCGGAGTCATCAAAGCCATCACGCGTCTGACCCCTTCGTCGGTGAAACTTAAAATCGGTGTAAATCGAAATCCAACTTTGTAGAGCGAGGGAATTTGCATCAGAAATTGGGCGGCGCCGCCAATCAGTGTTCCGATCGCCATGCCGATGATCGCCCACTGCGCAGATTCGCCCGGAATCGCATTTTTATCGCCCGAACTGAACCAACCGCCGCCCGACAGCCAATAAGCAAAAGCCAATCCGAAAATAATGGAAAATATATTAAAGACCGTCGAAGCCGAAGCCGGAACACCGAAAACGCCTTTCGTATTCAAAACGCCCATCGCAACCGCCGCCAACGCGACGAGTAAAATAAACGGAAACATTATCTGCGTCAGGATGGTCGCAAGAGCGGCTTTTTCGGGCGAAAATCCGTCGGCGATGGCATTGATAAACTGGCGCGAAAATACTATTCCGATAATCGTGATAACGCTTAGAATAACGGCGAGCGCATTTAAGACCATACTCGCCAATTTCCACGCTTCGGCTTCGCTTTTGTTGATTTGATAATCGGTAAAAACTTTGACAAACGCCGCTGACAACGCGCCTTCGGCAAATAGATCGCGCAAGACATTCGGAATCCGAAACGCAACAACATAGGCGTCATAAAGAAAGCCCGCGCCGAAATAATAGGCAAAAACCTGTTCGCGCACTAATCCCAACACACGTGAAAACATCACGGCGATCGAAACGATTCCGGCACTTCTTGCGACGCTGGTTTGTTTTGTGGCTGATTCTTCAGCGACGGGCATCGGTTCGGCTAGCTGTTCGGGCGTTTCGCCGGTTTGATCAGTGGTTTTTTCGATTTCACTCATTTATCAGATGGCTATGTTGTTTTTGCCGTTAGATCGCGCGAAGATTTCCGCCATTAAACTTTGCATTATTAACCTGTTTTCGGCAAGTTGCAATGCAAAAAAGGAAGCAACTTTTTAAGCTGCTTCCTTTTTTTATCAAAATTGAAAAGTGTCTTAATTGATTCGGGCGCGTGAATCAGGATAAGTAATGCGTGTGTTGGCAAGCCGAACATCAAGCGCAACCGGATTATAAACCATCGGAGAAGCGCCGCCGAATTGTCCTTGAATCAAAGAAACATAACTGTTCTGGAAGGCGCGAAATTTTGGAACGCTGCCTCGTTGATTAAAAATAACGAAAAGAAGCGTGCCGTTGCGGGTTGTGATCTCACCTGCCAACGCACTGACTCCGCCATCGGTATTGCCGAGAGTGCCGGTTTTGCCGACCACGCTTCCGCGCGAAAAATCCGTGTCAAAACGTCCTTCGAGCGTTCCCTTATCAATACCCGCAACCGGCATAATGTCGGCAAAGGTCATTTTCCATTTCGCCAGATCAATTCTTAAGGTGCGAAGCAATTTCATCATCGCTTTCGGCGTTACGCGATTTATTCCAAGCCCGCTTGATGTTTGCAGAATAAATTCCGCGGGCGTAATGTTGGCATTAAGCTGAACCGTTCGCGCAACCGCAAACGCGCCGCCGATCATATCGCCGAGCCGTTCAGACAAGAAATTATTTGAATAACATAGCGTTACTTTGATGATTTCTCTAAGCGGCGCAGATTCGTGGGTGAACAATTGCCGAGTGTTGCTCGGCATCGCCTGAACATAAACGCTGCCACCGAGCGAAACCGACGGAATAAGTGTGATCTTTCCGTATTTTCCAGAATTTACCAGGTAATTTTGCCACGCTTTTGAGCTTGCCGCGCTACGTTTTCCGGCGTCGAGCGTCGTTGCCAGATTATTGCCCGATGCGGCCGGCGACATAGTGTAGTTCATCGCAAAATTGTCGGTGACGATCAAATCGCCGGTAATGCTCGAAATTCCCAAACGATTTAGCTCATACGCAACATTTACGCCGTGTTCGAGATTAAACATCGGATCGCGTCCCGAAACATAAAGATTGCCGTTCAGCGTGCGCGTGTTCTGATCAATCTGTCCATCCGTCCAAACCGATGTTTGAAAGCGATAATCGGGACCGAAGGTTTTCAGAACAGCGTAAGCCGTCGCAATTTTCACATTCGACGCCGGATTAAAAGCGTAGTTCGAATAGTTGTCAACGACCGATTTGCCGTCGAGCGTTTCGATCAAAATACCCGAATAACCCGGAATGGCAACATCATTGATAACCGGATAAGCCGGACTGACGCTTGCCGTTTTTGTTATTAAAGGTGTTGACGAGGTATTAGGATTGGTCGTCCGCGGTTGAACTTGAATGTCCTGGAGCAGAGGTTTCGGCGTTGGCGAGGTCGTCGTCGTCGGCCGGGTATAAACCTGTCCGAGAGCATTTATCGGCGTCGAACCGACGCACAGTAAAAAAGCGACGCTAAGCCAAAAGGCATTTGTTTTTGTACAACTCTTCATCATTTTCTCTTTTATTTTGGTACTTGCGGCAGGCTTTCTAAACTAATTCAGAAAGGCTGTCTGCATTATACCACTAAACCCATCCTAATTTTCAAGTCCAAAATTTCTTTTGGCTCTATCCGATAGACGCACCCTTTGATGGTTTTTGTCGAAATTTAGATGCTGATGATATAGAATTCCTTATGGAATCGATTCTATTCCTTTATACATCATAAATTACGAAAAGAAAAATTATTTCACAATTTTTTTTAATAATCGCTTTAAGTTCACTTTGCGGGCAAAGAAAAGTTTCAGAAAAATAGTTTTCGATTTATGAAAAAATCGTTGCAAATACTTTTTAATGGGCATAAAATTAGGCTCATATTAAAGATTTGTGAAAAAAGAACAGGAGCCCTTAACGATTGAAAAAATAAAACGAGCGCACACCGAAAGACGTGTTGAAATTCGGTGGCGTCTTGCCGAATTTGAAGAGGTGTGGAAACAGGGAAGCGACGAACGGCTTTGGGAAGAAATGGTGTTTTGCTTTTTTACGGGCGGTTGTTCGGCGAAAATGGGACTTCGTTCGATCGAAGCCGTCCGTCCGCTTTTGATTGAAGGAACGCACGAGCAGTTGATGAATGCTCTTTTGGGAAGACATCGTTATCCGCGCGCACGCGCCGGCTACATTGTCGCTTCACGTGACTTTTTGCAGGCGGATTGTGGTTTACGATTGCGTAAAAAATTGGAGAGCTTTGAAAATTCGTTGGAACGCCGCGATTGGTTGGTCAAAGAAAAGCGTATCAAAGGCTTGGGTTACAAGGAAGCAAGCCATTTTTTGCGCAACATCGGGCTGACAGGTTACGCCATTCTGGATAAGCATATTTTGCGTTCGTTGGCGGAACTAAAAATAATTGATGACCCAAAGCCACCAAATACGCGTTTGAGGTATCTAACGATTGAAAATAAGTTGAAAAACTTAGCGTTGCTGTCCGGCATTAATTTCGACGAGTTGGATTTGGTCCTTTGGTCAATGAAAACCGGCGAAATTCTTAAATAAAAACGAAAAAATTCGAGGAAAGGAGTTGTAAATTATGAAATTTAGGATTCTTGATACAGGTGTTTTCCGGTTTCCTTTCCAAACAAAGCATTTTGTGGCGTTCGCCATCGCTGTTTTGTTCGTTGTCGGTTTGCCCGGGTTTTGTAAGGCAACTGACGATGTTCAGCAAATCGAAGAAGATACTCGCCAACAAATCAAACAAGCGGATAAATTGGCCCAAAAAGGAAATGTCGTCGAAGCCGAACGGCTTCTGCGGCAAATAATCGAGCGTAATCCGCAACATTCAACCGCCAAGCTAAAACTTGCCTACCTGCTTCTAAAACAGAAGCATTTGCTCGAGGCCTATGATTTATCGTTTGAGGTTGCCAAAAACGAGCCGAAAAATTCGTATGCTTTTGCTGTCTTGGGCGCAACGCTTTTGAGCGCGGGCAATTTTGTTGAAGCTAACAAACTGCTTATCGCAGCACTGACTTTGAACAAAAAACAATCGCTCGCGTGGGCCGGACTCGGAATGTTGGATTTTTATGAAAACCGCATTTTCGATTCGATCGATAATCTGAAAACGGCGGTCTATTTTAATAGCGATGAGCCGGACTTTGTTTTCGCGCTCGCACAGGTTTCGGCGCGGGCAGAAAAATATAAAGACGCGGCGGATGCTTATAACAGATTTTTGCAGGTTTCGCCGCAAACCGATAACGAAAGGCGCGACCGCATCAAAGGACTCATCAATTTCTTGCGTTTTTTGGGCGGAAAGCCATCGCTTTACGACTTAGGCGGCAACGAGCGGGCGTTGGTCTCGTTTGAACTGCTCAGGGATCGTCCGGTGATAACGCTTTCGGTCAATAATAATGAAGAGCCGCTCAGATTCGTTTTGGATACGGGCTCGGGAATTTCAGTGATTTCGAAAGAGACAGCGGAAAGATTGAAAATTAAACCGATCACGCGCGGCGGTGTGGCACGGGCAATCGGAGGCACCGGCAAATTCGAGATCATCTATGGATTTTTGAAATCGGTCAAAATCGGCGAGGTAAAAGTCAGAAATGTGCCGATCTATATTCGCGAATTTCATTCTAACGACGAAAAGATCGACGGTTACATCGGGTTATCGCTGATCTCAAAATTTCTGACGACGATCGATTACGGAAATCAGACTTTTTCGCTGATCAGAAAAGATGTCGCCGATAACCAGAATGTCGTCGAGAATAAAAGTTTGTTTTTGCCGCTGCGGCTGACTTCAAGCGGATTTCTGAGCGGCGAAGTTCAACTCGAAGGGCTTGATACCGCTTTGAACTTTATCGTTGACACGGGCGCGAGCATTTCGGTCATTTCCGATGAAGTTGCGAATATGTCGGAAATCAGCCGCTTTGTCCGGCTTGAAAAAATGCGCGTGGTCGGTGCCGCCGGGGTGACCGAGGATGTGCCGTCATTTTTGCTCCCGAGGGTCACATTCGGCAGTAATTCGCGCGAAAGCATTATGG
>JANLTD010000898.1:0-5137 GCA_031362765.1 Acidobacteriota bacterium
GCTTTGCGCACGGGTCAAATCGCTTTGTCTATTGGTGTAATCGCTTTGTCTATTGGTGTAATCGCTTTGTCTATTGGTGTAATCGCTTTGTCTATTGGTGTAATCGCTTTGTCTATTGGTGTAATCGCTTTGCAGATAGCGTAAATGGCTTTGTCGGTTGGTCGAATCGGTTTGTCGGTGACGTAAATCGCTTTGTCGGTTGGTCGAATAGCTTTGTCGGTTACGTAAATCGCTTTGTCGGTTGGTCGAATCGCTTTGTCTATTGGTCAAAATCGTTTTCACAGAGGTGAAATCGCTTTGTGCACGGGTTCAATCGGTTTGTGCAAGCAGTAAATTGCTTTGTGCCGCATTACAATCAATAAAATTGTTATTATAAAGTAGATTTGATATAAGAATTGCCGAATTTAGTCGGTGAAACCGACGGTATATTCGTAGCCCACAGTGTAAACTGTGGGAAAAAACGTTTGGGACAGCCAGCCATTGAAAATGGCGGCATATCAATTATGTCGCGGTTTTCAACCGCTTGAAATCATCATCGAATCTTCCCACAGTTTACACTGTGGGCTACGAATAGATCACCGTCTTCGACGGTTTATATCGAACTAACGTTATTATAATTATAAAAACCTGTCAGCGTTTTAATTTAACGAAAGAGAGAACAAAATTTATGGAATTTAACGATATAGAATCACAATTAGAAGGCATTCGGGAGATCTTTAATACTGCCCGAACGGAAGACAAATGGAATCTCGAAGGAGATATGCTTTACAGCTATTACTTCGTGGATACGGATGTTGATAAACTTGAAAAACTCGGACTTGAACTTGAAAATAAAGGCTACGATTTTCTGGACATTTTCGAACTCGGCGACGAGGACTCGGGCGAATCAACCGGCGAATATCTTTTGCACATTGATAAAGAAGAAATTCACACACCCGAATCTTTAGCCCAAAGAAATGTCGAATTTCAAACGCTCGCGACCGAAAACGAGATCGGCTCATACGACGGCTGGGAATTCGGCGAAGTCGGCGATTACGACGAAGAGGAGGAAGACGAATAAGGCGACGGAGGGACGGAGGGACGGAGGGACGGAATCACGTAGTCGCTTCATCGCTTCATCGCTTCATCGCTTTGTCGCTCCGTCCCTCAGTCGCAAAGTCTGCTTACTCCGTGCAATCTGCGTACTCATTGGCTTCGCAGACAAACAGGTCCGGGGCGATTTCTTTGGTTTGTTTGCGGACGTTGCGCCAGACGACCGACCCGCCGTAATTTTCTTTTGTCCAGCCAAATTGTTTGCGGTTTTTCCAAACATACGCGTACGCTTCTTTCTCGTCGGCACCTTTTAAGTGTTGGGCTTCGTGAAGAAGGATCGCGGCACGTTCGACATCGTCTTTAGGAAATGTGAAAAAATCGGGATAGACGGTAATTATTTCGAACGGAAAATTTGTCGCGGCATAGGCATTTTCTTCGCGCGTCGAGGCATTGAGCCAATTATCGGTACCGCGATAAGCCGTCATATATCGAAGCAGAAAAACTTCTTTCGAAAAACCCTTTTCTTCGAGAATCGAGATCGAACGCTCGACCGTTTTCTTTTCTTCGTATTCGAGCCGTTTTGCCGACACGATCAGAGTCAGATAAAAACCCGTCAGCGCGATGATGATCGCCGTCACCAAACTGCCGGCGCGAACAAAAAGTTTTGATCTAATCAAGGATCTTTTCGCTTCTGACGCTGCAAAAGTCGAGACTTCGACCAACTCAAATTCACACCGCAGACAGTTGTCGGCGGTCGCAAAATTAACCAGTTTGCAGTTTGGACATTTCTTTTTCATTTGAGGATACCGGATTTCGGCAAATGAGCCTACATACTTAAAAATGTCCAATAGTGCGCCATTCCATATTTTTTTATTTGATAAAGAAACGTATAATGTTTTTTCGGCATCAAACTCGCCAGTTGCATAAAATACACAATAAACATAAGATTTCCGAATGAGTTTTATTTTAAGGAGTAAAAAAGTGAAATATACCGGCTCCGCAATTTTTCTGATTGCATTTTTATTTTTGACGAATTTAACGGCTTTCGCGCAAGAAAGCGAATTGAAAGTGGTTGATGAGGTGATCGCACAGGTCAACGACGGTGTGATCACGCTTTCGCGTGTCAAACGCGAAATGAATACGATCATTGATGCGATGGTTGCCGAGGGAAAAACCCGTGAACAGGCAACTGCCGAAATCCAGACCAAACAAGGCGAACTGATCGCCAACATCATCAATGAAGAGTTGATCTTGCAAAAAGGCAAGGAACTGGGCGTTGAATCCGATGCCGATGCTTCGGTCAACCAGCGTTTTGTTGACATTATGAAACAACAAAACCTGAAAACGCTTGATTCGCTTTACGCGGAAATGGAGAAAGGCGGGCTTAACCCGCAGGATGTCCGCGAAGGCTGGCGTCGGCAATTTATCAAAGACATCGTTTTGCAGCGCGAAGTTGACGGCAAAACTTATTGGGGTTGGTCGGCAAAAGAGATCAAAGCCTATTACGAAAAACACAAGGAAAAATTTACCAAACCGGAAATACTGACGCTTTCGGAAATCTTCCTTAGTTTTGCCGGCCGTGATGAAAACGCGGTCCGCGACAAAGCCAAATTGCTCGTCAAACAACTTCGCGAAGGCGCAGATTTTGTCAAACTAGTCCTTGAAAATTCCGACCGTCAGGATGTTAAAGACACGAAAGGAAGTGTCGGCACTGTCACGCTGCCGGAACTCAAACAGATCAGCGAAAAGTTTGTCGGACCGATCGCGGCAACCAAAGTCGGCGGCGTCTCCGAACCGGTGGAAATGGTCGAAGGTATCGAGATCTTCCGCGTTGACGACCGCAAAGAAGCCAGTAAGGAAGCCTTTTTTGACGAATCGGAAGTCCGCAAGGCAATGACCTACGAGGTAATTCCCGAAGAACGCAGAAAATTTCTGATCGGTCTTCGCGCCGAAGCCTACATTAAGATCAACGAGACTTATCGCCCGCTCGTTTCGCCGATTCTCTCCGCCGAAACCAAACCGGACGAGAAGAAACCGACTAAGTAAAGGGTAAAAGTGAAAAAGAAAACGTCCAAAAGTGAAAAAGTTGGCTCGTAATCAGACAAATACTTTTTCACTTTTTCACTTTTTCACACTTTCACTTTAAGATGAGACTCGATCTATTCCTAAAAACCAGCCGCCTGATCTCGCGCCGTTCGCTGGCGCAGGAATTTTGCGACGCCGGACTTATCAAGATCAACGGCGCGACCGCCAAATCTTCCAAAGAAGTCAAAGCCAATGATGAAATCGAGATCAAACGCCGTGACCGTCTGATCCGGCTGAAAGTTATTGAAGTTCCCTCGAAAAAACAAGTTTCCAAGCACGACGCGCCAAGTCTCTTTGAGATTCTAAGCGAAGAAATGATCGAAGATGATATTCTGTCATCAACCGAATGACAAAACTGCTCGAAATTGCCGATTCTGACTTTCTCGCCGCACTGCAAAAACTTGCCCGGCGAAAATCTTATTCCGAAAATCAAATCATCTTTTCCGAAGGCGAGAAGTCCGATTTTTTGCCGATCGTCGAACGCGGCAAAGTCAAAATGGTTCGTTTTCCCGAAGTCGGGAAAGAGGTCATCATCGGAATTTTTGAGGATGGCGAAATGTTTGCTGTCCCGCCGGTTTTCGACGGTGGAAACTATCCTTCGACCGCGCTTGCGATGGAAGAAACGACACTTCTACTTCTTTATCGAAACGATTTTCTGCGGCTCTTGCGCGAATCGAGCGAGTTTTCCTTTGCCGTCATTGGTTGGATGTGCGGGATGCTCCGCGAAAAAACCGCGACCATCAAAAATCTCGCGACCGCCTCGCCCGAACAGCGTGTCGGTAATGTTTTGCTTCGCCTTGCAGAAAAGGAAGAGCCGGAAACCACTGTCAAGATCTTGCTCCGGCGTCAGGACATCGCCGAAATGGCCGGACTGACGACCGAAACAACGATTCGCGTGATCCGCAAGCTCGCCGAAAAAGAGCTGGTCAAGATCGTCCACGGCAAGATCATCCTCGAACAACCGGAACGTCTGCGCCGCTTTCTGAGCTGAATTTGATCCGCATTGTTTCAGCGATCGAAAAGGCGCGCGCCTTTGCCAGATTCGCCGTTTCGCCCGCAAATTTCGCGTCAACCGTTTCCGCAAATAGTTTTACCCAACGCCCGAAATGTTCAGGCCGTAAATGTTCTTTATTGTTGAGCGCGGCGTGAACCTGCATTGGACTGCGGTCGTATTTCGCCTGAAAATTCACCGTTCCAAAAAGCAGCATCTCCCAAAAATCGGCAATGATCGGCAGGTGATGCGCCAGATCAATTTTTGCAACATCGGTAAAAATATAACCGATAACTTTATCGCTGAGAGCGTTTTGATAAAAATCGGTAACCAATTCTTCGATGTCTTTTCGTGTTTCGATATCGTGCATATTTCTCAAAAGTTCCAGGTTTCAAGTTCCAGATTCCAAGTTCCAAGTTAAATTTGTTTTTTTAACTTGGAACTTGGAACTTGGAACTTGGAACTCAAAACTACTCAGCTTCGACCAATTCGCCGGCCGGAATTGCTTCAGGCTGCTTTTTCGCGAAGATCAGACCAAGCGCGAACCAGACAAACGCGCCGGCGCCGACCGCGAAAACCGTGTCGCCGAAAAGCCGCATCCAACGAAAGAACTGCATCAGATCGGTCTGCATAAATTCGGGCGAACGCGCCGACCAATACCCGACCGAAACCGATTGATAAGTCTGCATCAAGCCGATCGGCAACAAACTGAACAGAATTTCCATCATCATTCCGATATTGATCGCCCAGAAAGCAAACGCAATCAGTTTGTTGTTCCATTTCAATTCGGGCTTCATCGCCCGCATACAAAACAGCAAAAGCCCGAGTCCAAGCGTCCCGTAAACACCATACAGTGCGCCGTGTGCGTGAACCGCCGTCGTGTTCAAGCCCTGCATATAATAAAGCGCGATTGGTGGATTGATCATAAATCCGAAAACTCCCGCGCCGACCAGATTCCAAAACGCGACGGCGACAAAAAAGTAGATCACCCATTTATATTGCGCGAGCCACGGTCGCGCTTTTGAATGA
>JANLTD010000977.1:0-5948 GCA_031362765.1 Acidobacteriota bacterium
TATTGCCCGCCTTCAAGTGGCTGACCTTCTGGGGATTCTGTCTGGGTTTGTTGGAAAGTTTTCTCTACGGCGTTTACGCGGGACTCGTCTTTGTCCCGATTTACAATTTCATCTGGCGGCGGTGGGGCGCAAAGGCTTCACTATAAGCACGCCCGGCGGCGAAACCGTAATGGATGCAATGAAGAAACATTTGTTCGTGCTACTCGCCTGTTTGTTTGTGGTGATGATCGGTTTCGGAATCACGTTGCCGGTGTTGCCGTTTTACGTTGAACGGCTCGCGCTCGAAGCGGGTGCGTCACAGCAGTCAATTGTTTTACATGTGACGCTTTTGACCGGTGTTTATTCGCTGATGCAACTCGTCTTCGCGCCCCTTTGGGGATACTGGTCGGATCGCATCGGAAGAAAACTTCCAATTCTAATCGGTATTGCGGGTTATGTCGTCGCGCAGGTAATGTTTGGTCTGTCCACTTCGCTGTGGCTGCTTTACGCGGCGCGAATCATCGGAGGCATTTTGTCGTCGGCAACACTACCAACCTCAGCGGCTTACGTCGTCGATATGACGACGAAGAAAGAGCGCAGTCGCGGAATGGCGTGGCTCGGCACGGCGGCAAGCCTCGGTGTGGTCGTTGGTCCCGCGTTTGGGGGTTTGTTGTCGAAGCGAGACTGGCATTTTAATTGGACTGTTGCGGGACATTTCAAAGTTGACAGCTTCTCGACTCCATTTTTTGCAGCGGCGGTGTTAGGACTGCTGACACTATTTGCAGCAATGCGATGGCTGCCGGAATCGCTGCCGAAAACTTCGGTGCAGGATACAAATCCGGCAAAAGATAAGAGTAAAAACGCGAAAACGGATTGGCGAACGCTCCTTAAAACTCTGTTTCCGCTGCTCGCTTTGACTCTCGCCGGACAATTCGCGTTGACGATGTTCGAGGGAACGTTCGCGCTTTTTGCTCAGGCAAAGTTCGATTTTGGTCCTGCTGAAGTAGGTTATGTTTTCGTGGTGTGCGGGCTGGTAATGACGGTTTTTCAAGCCGGTGCGGTCGGATTTCTCGCGGGGAAAATCGGCGAGATGATTCAAATTGGCGCGGGCTTCGCCTTGATGGGAGCGGGTGTCACGCTGTTGGCAATGGCACAGACTAAGTTCTTTATTTTTGCTTTTGTCGCGCTGCTTGCTTTAGGAATGGCTTTTATCGCTCCGAATCTCTCGGCACTGGTTTCAAGGCGCGGTGGAGAGATGCAGGCGGGCACGTCGCTTGGCATTCAGAATGCTGCTAACAGTCTCGGTCAAGCAAGTGGGCCACTAGTGGGTGGAGTGCTTTTCATATGGCAGAGAGACGCGCCGTATTTAATTGGCGGGGCGATATTGTTGGCACTCGCTTTGATTATCGTGTGGAAAGCGGAGGACCGTAAATTAAAGTCGTACCTCCTGGTAGGTTGAATATTCGCTTTAAGCTGCGGAATATTTCGCAGTTTTTAGGATAAAGCAATTTGGCTAATCTTATAACTACATTAAAACCATAGGATTCCTGTTACGGCATATCCTTTGCGCTAAGTTAGGTAAAATCGATTGTTTTGAGATTGAACAAGATCGTTTCAATGTGAATTTGGAGGTTAAAACTATGATGTATACCGAATATCATTTTATGGGAATGCACCTATTGTGGTGGTTCTTTTGGATAGTACTTTTGTTGATTGTTTTCGGATGGTTTGAAACCGTCCCGAAAAAGCGGATCAGAAAAGATGCGCCGCTGGATATTCTACAAAAACGATTCGCTTCCGGCGAAATTACGACTGAAGAATATCAAGAAAAAAAGACCATTTTGGAAAGTGATTTCGCAAAAAATCCAAGTTAAATATTTTCCTTCCGGTTTCGCATAGTAGGTCTTGATCCGGTATCTTATTTGGCAAACGTTTATCAACTAATGACAAATTAGGAGGAAAATTATATGGGAAAACTATCATTATATTCATACGTTTGGAAATGCGCAGCTGGCACAGAAGTGGCTTATTTTCTTTGCCTGTTCGGTGCATTTATCCTTGACCGAAGTGCAAAAGGGACGGAACTTCATCACACGCTGTTTGAAACTTTACCGGGTTTTACCTGGATAAGCATCGGCAGTGTAATACTCGGCGCGGTGTACATGTTCGTCTTTGCCGTGATCTTCGGGATTTATATGGTGTGGATGCACAATTCCAGTATCAAGGAGTAATTTTATCCAATTTAAGGAGGCAAAATTATGAAGAAAACACTACTTCTGAAATTCGCAACCCTCATCGCACTAATCGGTTTGTTTGCACTTCCGGCGTTTGCCCAAAAAGAAAAGAGAATTGGTGTCGGCAAAAGCGGGAAATTTCATATTGGCTCGACTTTGCGCATTGGCGACAAAACGCTCGAAGCCGGAATGTATCAGATTCAACATTTATTTGTCAGCAATGAACATTTCCTTGTTATTCGAGTAGTCAAAATGAGCTTTTATCGCAATCGGATGAGCGAAGAAAAACTCGGTCAGGAAGTTGCCCGCGTAAAATGCACTGTCAAGGTAGTCGAAAAGCAAAATAAATCCGCAAAAATTTTAACGCGTCGTAATGCGGCAGGTGAGCGCGAAGCCTTTGAAATTTGGTTTCGCGGCGAAAAGGTAAAACATCTTTTACTGACCAGCTAAATGTATTTGTTATGAATAATGCTTTGGTTAATAGATCCGTCGTTTACGGCATCGCTGCCGCTTTAGTGATGCTTGGCGTGTATTTCCTTGTGGTCGGGGTTGTTTCCGATTTAGCGTTTGCCACACAGCAGTTCAGCCAATTCTGGTATTACATCATCGCCTTAGCCATAGGATTTGGTATTCAAGTCGGATTATTCACTTATCTAAAAAACGCCGTCAAAGCAAAAACAGCGTCGGGAAAGATGTTGGCTGTTTCCGGCACAACTTCGACGGTCGCGATGGTTTCCTGTTGCGCTCATTATCTGGCAAATATTTTGCCGATTCTGGGCGTCACGGGTTTTATTGTTTTCGTCACACAATATCAATCCGAGTTGTTCTGGTTAGGGATCATTTCGAATCTTATCGGCATTATTTATATCGCCAATAAGATCGGAAAATTTAGGGCCGTATGAAAAAATATCCGCTTTTTATAATTTTTGTTTTGTTTCTTCCTTTTTACTTTACCGGTTGCCGGAACGATATTTCTCCGCCAAACCAAAAGAAGTTGGAAACGAAAACCGATGAACAGTCTTCCGTGACGGTTGAAGTTACTCCATTGGAATTGAGCAAAGAAGCAAAAACATGGAATTTCACTGTTGACTTCACCAGCCATTCAGGAAATCTTGACCAGGATTTAACCAAAGTTGCGGTTTTGACCGACGATCAAGGGAATGTTTATCAACCGACCGCGTGGGAGGGTTCGCCGCCGGGCGGACATCACCGCAGCGGAACGCTAATATTTAACGCGATCAACCCGACACCAAAACTTATTGAGTTAAAAATAAAGGACGTTGGTGGTGTGCCGGAACGTTCCTTCAAGTGGAATTTAGAAAAATTATAGAATTATGAACAAACATAGAATTTTAATGCCGGTTGGTTGTGTTCTGCCGCTGTTGTCAATTTTTCTGCTGCCTGTTTTTAGGATAACCCGATGCGTCGGAAGTTAATAAACACGCCGCTGCGCTGGTTATGCAGTTGGAGAAGATGGATATGTCCGACAAGAAAATGAAGACGTAATACCGATTTCGGATGTCGGATCTGCGATTTCGGATTTCTCAAAGCCCGGGCAACTTCTATTGATAAAGACAGTTAGCTTGTCTGGAAGAAATCTTTAATGCATCATCATCAAATCAAAACGGTGTAGCTACAGCATTTTTCAAATCTGATAACAAGATTCTTCTTTGGTCCTTTGCGGGAAACATCTTCTTTGTAAATTTTCAACGTCGTGAAAAGTAGTTCCCGTATTGACGCAAAGAAGCAAATTTAAGTTGATAAGAAAACGTAAGAAATAATGCAGTGAGGAATTAAGAAAATGAAAAAAATAAAGATTACCGGCCTGATGTTAATCGTCGGCTTCGTATTGTTGGGCGCGGCTTGCCGGGAAAATTCGAACAACGGCTATTCGTCAATGAATAGGAACGATATGATGAATTCAAATTCGGGAATGAATATGAACGGAATGAATCATAATTCGATGCCAATGAATTCGAATATGTCCGGTATTTATTCAGATGTGAAAAGCGATCCGAATGGAGCCGCCGCGCCCTATGATCTGCAGTTTATCGACTCGATGACGCATCACCATCAAGGCGCGGTCGCAATGTCGAAACTGGCCTCAACAAAATCGCAAAACGATGAATTGAAAAGGTTTGCACAAAGGATCATTGACGACCAACAACGCGAAATCGCTCAGATGAAAGACTGGCGTGAAAAATGGTTTTCGGGAAAAGCGGCCGCGCTGAATATGGAAATGCCGGGAATGACCGATTCGATGAAAATGATGGCGGCCGGCGGGATGAGAAAACTGGAGGCGGCATCAGGCAAGGATTTCGATCTGTTGTTTCTTGAGATGATGATTCCGCACCACGCGGGCGCGGTCACAATGGCAAAAGAAGCCGTGCAAAAGTCGGAACACAAGGAAATCAAAACGCTCGCCGGTAATATCATCAAAGCGCAGGAAGCCGAGATAAAAATGATGAACGATTGGAAGGCGAAGTGGGTGAAATGAAGCGTTGGTGCGATTGAATATTTTTCAAAAGACATAAGTTTTTTTTTATATGTGTGAAAACGCACTTACAACCAGGGTTTAATCTCGTAAACTCATATTATCAATGGGGTAATTTAGTGTCTCATTCAAAATAATTCAGATTCTGCTTTCTTTGCGAGTCTAATTATTTGGGGTGAAAACACCTTCTCGGAATCAGGGTACTCGGAAGGATAGGATTCGCACTACTATCCTTTCATTTTAACAACGGACGTTTGGATAAGTGGAGTTTGTATGAAAATATTCCAATTTTTGGCGTATTACTTCGATTTGCACTTGCGAGTGCGGTGTGGTTTTTACCATACGTCGTACCCGCTAAATCTCAATTGGCGTTGGAAATATTGGAAAAATAAATATGAAAGAGAACATAATCGCCGATTGTCATAACGGATAGGTTACGGTTAAACGAGAACGGACGTATCTGTTTAGGCGCTTGGTCTTTGGTCTTTGGTTTTTGGTTTTATTAGATGGAAACTCGTGATTTTCAAACAAGACTGACCAAAATAAGCGGTCGTGGTTAGAAATTCAAGGTCAATCGGTAAGTTCTTTCAAAAAACCGAAAACCAAAGACCTAAACAATTACGAAAAGGGACTGTGCACAAAGGGAAACACACGATGGCTCTCAATATTATTGATAAACAAAGAAGTAATTCGATAACAACGCTTCAGAAGAATACAAAAAATGATCGAATTACAGACAGCCTTAACAGTTACGGCGATTTAATTTGGGCATTGGCAAGCGACTTAACCGATTCAACGGAAAATGCGGAAAAGGTCGTCAGAGAACTTTTTCTCGATATTTGCCGTGATTCCAAACTCGATGGCTCAAGCAATTCCGATGAAATGATTTTTATTTCGATAGTTGCGCGCAGGCATTTTATTGAACACTCAAAAAAAAATACGCCAAGAATCTAATTCGAAAATTATTCAAAACCCAATGAAAGGTTTCGCAAAGCCATAAAGAAGAATTCTTAATTGTGGCTTTCGACTAATCGTATGAGAGTAAATGACCACCCGCAGAAACGGCGAGATTATTCGGTAATAAATTGCCCGCGGCGGAAAAAAACGTCAAGCGTTATGGTGATCAATGTTCAGGATACTTTTTGTGGTGTTAGGTTTGTGCGCTGATGTGATTATGCCGCTGAAGTGGTGTTTTGCGGAGACAATTCCGGTTGAGATCTTTATCCGGCGTTTGGCGAGCC
>JANLTD010000989.1:0-1930 GCA_031362765.1 Acidobacteriota bacterium
ATTTCATCCTGAGTCTCTGCGGCCTGCTCGGCCTCAGCTTCATCATCATCGTCCCAATCGCAAGATATCCTGAATCCGCCGCCGTCATTTTTGTAAATATCAATTGTTAATTCGATGATGCCCTCGCCGTCACCCTCGGGAACGACGTGAATTTTGGCCGCTTCGAGCAGTTTTTCAACAGATTCTTCCATCACCTCGGTCGAGACACCAATGTCTGAACCGTGGACCGTCACGGTCACATCAACCGTCACGCTGCCTTTCGTTTTTGCCTGCAACACTGCCGGCATTCCAAAAACCATTCCGGCAAACAACGCCAACGCCGCTGCGCCGCGCAAATATTTATTTACTAACTGTTTCATATTTTTCTCCTGAATTTTCAAACAATTTTCTGTTTTTGACATCATTCTTCTCACAATCCCGAATCCTAAACCCGGTTGACCGTGCAACCAAGGAAGTCAACTGGCCGGGCTGACCACTAAGCAACCTCGTCCACGAATTAAAAGAACCCCGATTCCGTTCATCGACTTAATCTGCGCGCTTTTCTTCCGCCTAATCCGGCAATTCGGTTTACAAATTGCAATTAACCAGCCTCTCACTTACATTAAACGGGAAACATCTAAAAAAAGGGTCATCAAAAATGAAAATTTTTTATTTTTTTTATTTGGTGTTAAAGCGAAGTCTTAGCCGATTGTTGACCAATCCTTTTAAATTCAAAGAATCGTAAACATAATTTACGCCGACCGAGAACTTTGCGACGCACCCTCGCTCCAATGGTTCTGATTCTTAAACCAGTGTCCCGAAGCTTTATGATCAGGGCATTTTTCTTACCCCAGGCTCTTGAAATTCCAAAAGAAATACCGAAAAGACTTAGAACTACTTCCACCTTGCAGATGTTAACACAAAAGAGCGAATTACCACCAATCGCCCCAACCCTATTATTCAGAGTACACCGGAACATACACCTCGGTTAATTGTCCGGCTTTCCCCGACCGCTAGCACTTCGTTCGGGACGCGATACGACCACGAGACACACCGCCCGCCGACAGCTTTGCGAACATGCCTTGCGGGCCCGGAAATCCGCCGTTCGGATGTTAGGTTGATTCAACAGGGAAAGATATTTTAACCGCTCGCGATACGGATGATTTTGGTCAAATATTTGGTAAAACTGTCATACAACAAATCACGCGTTGAAACTAAAGGGTTTTGAACGCGATATCGGGCGTGATCACCGAATTCAATTCTTCGGGATGATGTTCCGCCAACCAAAATTCGCGCGGACATTCCAGATAGTTTCTAAATTTAGACTTTGTGAGTTTGATCATAAATAAACGATTTTCTTTTTGACGCCTTTCAAAATCGGCTCGAGAGAGCCGTCCGGTTCCGCGTAACCGACGCAAACCTCTTGCGCCAGATCGATCATTAGTTTGTTTCGGATCAACGCAGTGCGTTTACTTGCGCGCCCAATATGCTCATCAAACGGTGAAATGACGAGCATTCTGCCGTCGTCAACCGGCTTTTGCAGTTCGGTTCCGGTTTGCTTTTTGATTCCCGTTGCAAGCGCCGCGATAATTGGCTGGCGACCTGCCCGTAGATAATTGAAAACGTCGCGTTCGATCGAACTGTGAAACCCGCTGATAATACAATTTCCGGCCTCGCGCTGTCTGATCGCCCAATCGCGGCATTTCGAGACAGTGTTGTCGGAAACCTTCCGGCTGCAAAGAAACGCAATCTTTGTTTCACGGATAATTTCGCAATTTCCGAGCGTGAAAAGGGTTTCGATCAACTCCGCCGGTTTTCCCGATTCGCCGAATACGATCGCTCGTTGGCCAAATCTTGCGGCCAAGGTTTTAGCCGCATTTCGGGAGATTCCAAGAACCAGAAAACTTCGCTCCGCCGGCCATTCACCGTTCGGGTCTTTTCCGTCGCGTTC
>JANLTD010000907.1:0-1801 GCA_031362765.1 Acidobacteriota bacterium
TCAGTGCTTCCGCCTTTGAAATGTTCTTCCCTGTCAGCAATTGCCGGTGAAATTCGAGCATCAATTCCGTCGTGCTTGAAGATTCAACCTTCCACTGGCTCGCCACCGTCGTCGGCGTTCCGGCAATGAACAATGCCCACGACATCCCGATGACACCCTCGCCGTTGCTGATTCGTCCGCGTGCCGTTTCGCACGCGGAAAGAATGACCATGTCAGCCCTGAGATCAAGGTCTTTCATCTCCCAAGCCTCAAGCAGTCCGTCTTCATCTCGATTGTCGGCTTTCTGCGAGAGCACGATATTTGAATACATCGGCGAAACATTGTTCAAAATGCCGTGCGCCGCAAATTGGACGATCCGGTATTTCGAGCTTTCCATTTTCGCCGTTTCTTCCCGAGCCTCGGCACCGATAAAGACCTTACTTCTCGCTGCACCGTAAAGTTTTCCCAAACCATTAACCAGACGTTCGGCTTCGGGCAGAGGTTCGAGCTTTTCGTCCATAAAAACAGTTTTCAATCGGTCGGAAGTTTCCTTGCCGACGGTCGGATTGCCAAACGCAAGGAGTGTCGCGCCGGAAAATTGATTGCCTTGATTTTTCTTCTTCATCTCACGCAAAGCGGTCAGCGAAGGCGCGTAAGAAATCGCACTCGTTTCGATCAGATATTTGTTTTGAATCGGTTGCAAAACCTGAAAAGACAAATCCCATAAAACATCATCAGGAACAATTATCAAATTCGTTTTGTTTTTCAGTTGCGCTTCAGCGGGTTTCAAAAGTAAGTTGAATAAATCCTGGGAATCTTTAGCAAAATCGAGATCGCCTTTCGCCAGTTTCGAGCGAAAAGCTTGTATTTTCTGAACTAACTCGGTTTGTTTTATCGCAATCGGATAAACTTTCAATGAAACCTGCGCTTGCTTACCTTCTCTCGTTAGCACAAACAAAAACGCTTTATCGTCCGCGACGACATATTCAAGCAAAACGCTTTTGTTGTCGGGCAACAATTTGCCTGATTCTTCCAGAGTAATCGGCTTCATCTCGCCGCGCTGAATCTTTAATTCGGGATGCGCGGCATAAAGCCGGGTTTGAAAATCTTCAAACTCAAGGCGTTTCGATTCAAGTTTATTTTGTAAATTTAACAGCGCGGCCTGATTGGGCTTTTGGCGCGAACTTTCACCGGAAAGCTGCGCGGTGAAAGAAACGAGTTCATTCTTTAAACGTCGCTCTTGCTCCTTTTCCTGAGCGGTCATCGCCTTTGTAAAATCAACTTTGCCGTTTTGCAACACATCAAGAAGCGTGCGCGATTTGGTGCGTTCGGCATATCCAAAACCTTCGCCAACCTTATTTTCAGAAACTGATAAACCGATCAGCATTTTATAAGGCGTAATCAAACTTTCAAAAAAATTCTCCTGTTCATTCTCCGAACCGGCAACTTGGAGGCGCAGACTTTCGATTTTGGTAATTGCTGATTCGAGAGATTTTCGTGCCTCATCCCTTTTATTGCGTGCGAAATAAACTTTGGCGGTGGTCGTCAGAGCTTTAAAATAGGTTATCGGATAATTAAACCGCTCCGAAAGTTTGACGGCATTTTCGGCAAATTCAAGCGATTTTGCGAAATTACCCTGCAGAAAACAGACCTCTGCCAGGGCATTTACCGCATCGGCAATCGAATTTGAATCCTCTGATTCCTGCGCCAGAATCAGACTTTTCTGAAAATATTCGATTGCTTCCGGGTAGTTTCCCTTAAACTTATAAACCAAACCGATATTAAAAAAACTGACAGGGTCTTTTGGCAAAAATTTAGCTTT
>JANLTD010001029.1:0-2988 GCA_031362765.1 Acidobacteriota bacterium
CAGATGCGCGGCAAAATCCCGGTCCGGCGAAGCCGTTTGCCATCAAACGCGATGCGGTCGGTAAAGGCGAGTGCCGGCAAAACGATGACGCTGAACACGAGCAGGATCATTGCCCACAGATCCATTTCGAGATAGATAAAAAATGCGGAAAAGAACGTGCCGAGCATCAGCGCGGTGAAATAACTGTTCGGCGCGACGCGGATGCTCGCCCGTTTTTCGCGAAGGCTCGCCGAAACGGTATTCTCCGCCGCAGAAATGTCCGCTTGTTTTGCGTGTGCAATTTCACTCAAATTTGAAATCCTCTAAACTTTTCTAAATTATACTACTACAAATGTCGAATCGCGGGGGAATTTTTCAAAAAATTTTGAATTTAACCTAAAAAGCGAAAGGACGGAGAGTTTTTTTTTCTCCGTCCTTTCGCTTTAATATCACCTAAATTGAGCGATTCTTCGCAGTCAAAAGCGTAGAAAAATCACTTAAAGGGCAGCAGATATTGGTATAATAGAAATTGACCGGAACCAAAATAAACCACCCAATAAGTGAGGCAATTATCAAACAAAACAAATTCAAAAGCAAGGCGAAAATAACCTAGATTGAAGTCACCAGCGACACTTTAAGCGGTCGAGGCGGGATGGCGTTGTTTGTCCGTTACCTGAGTAAGATCAATATTTATCCGCTGTTATTCGAGCATTTTAGTGGAATCCGGCGGAGTGCAAAAGGCGAGCCGGTGTGGAATATTTTCAAGCAGATATTCTGTTTTTTCTATGATGGGACGAGTCGGCATTTGGTGTATTTTGAGCAGTTAAAGAAGGATCAAGGGTATGCGGCAGTGATCGAAAACGCTCCGTCGGAGATGTGCAGTTCGCATCAGATAAAGCGATTTTTCGGAGCGTTTTCGTGGGTCTCGGGAGGCATTTTCAGGAAGATTTTGAAGCGTTTGTTTATTTGGCGATTGAAGATTGAGAAGCCAAAAGTCATCAATTTGACGATTGATACGATGATTATGGACAACGATGAGGCGAAGAAGCGGCACGGAGTTCAGCCGACCTATAAGAAGGTTTTGGGTTTTCAACCGTTGCAAATAATCTGGAATCGAAAGATTGTCGATGCGATTTTTCGGGGTGGCAAAAAGCACAGCAATCACGGCCATACAGTCGTCAATATGGTGACCAATCTGGTCAAACTGATTCGTCGCGACTACGATGAAAATGTCGTCATTATCCTCAGAATGGACAGCGGTTTTTTCGATCAAATAAACCTCGAAGCGTTCGATAAACTGAATATCGGGTTTATCTGCACGGGCAAAATGTATTCGAAAACGAAGGAATATATCGTTGAATCGAACCCCGTCTGGGAAAGTTATGACAACGGGCATCAGCAGTGGGAATATACCGAATTTGGCTATCGATATGACAGTTGGACGAAGTTTTATCGGGCGATTTACACGAAACCGAGCTATCAGGGAAAACAGCGTTTATTAGATTTTGCCCGCCCGGACAACCTCATTTTGACGAATATTGGAATGAATCAAGAAGTGACGGCAAAAGTCAGTCTGGAAGAACAATCGGGAGCGGCAATTATCAAAAGTCATCACGAGCGTGGAGCCGATGAATTACCGCATCGCGGACTCAAAGATTTCGGCTTTGAAGAACTGCCGTTTAAGAGATTTGCGGCAAATAGTGCGTTTTATTATTGCCTGCTGATCTCGTTTTTTCTGTTCGAGACCTTCAAGGAAGATGTTTTGAGCGAAGTCGTGCCAGTCACCAGCTACGCTTCCAGCGTTCGTCGAAAAGCCTTGGATTTTGCGGTCAAAATTGTCAAAACAGGCGGCGAAATAATTCTCAAAATCACGCAACCTGTCTTGGAGGCGCTGCGATTTAAGGATTTATGGAAAAAGTGTCAGAACCCGATCCCGATTATCGTCTAACCGCCAAAACCCGCCAAAAAAATGAAGAAAAAGTGCCGTCGAGAGGCGAAGTGTGCGCGGATTCTGTGATGCCCGACCAACAACGGCATTTGGCTGAGCGAGGAAGCGCAAAATGAGCGCACTGCGCCTTGAAATCTTCGTCCCGAGAGACTACTCTACTTTCAAAACTAGAGAACACCTGGTTTTTGCCAACCAAAATCTTTTTGCAAAATATAATCGCTCAATTTAGGTATCATTAATTTCTCTCTAAATCATTTTCAATGCTTCGATTCCCAAATATTATTATGGGCGGTTTCAGATGGCGATAGCAAACTTTGTCTTTGTTATCGGCGCGGTCGGAAAATTCTTCACTTCGCATTTTGAGTTAAATTTCGACAAAATACGGGAGATCGTTGAGTGAGTTGCGCCCAGCTTTTTTGCTGCGCGGCGCAGATTGCCGCCCGTTTCCGACAAAACGTGCTGAATAACATTTCCCGCCGCTTTCAAGTAAATACTATCAAGGTCATCGGTTTTCGGGTCAAAAGTAACGGTGATCAAATTATCGTTTGAAGACCGGAAATCAAATTGAGTGATCTTATTTTTCTCTGAGATTACTATTTCAAAATGATTTATTCTTTCGCCTAAAACTTGTCTGACTGCATCGAGTGAAATAATCGTTTCATCAAGACATTCAACTGCCAGGCGAGTAGCAGCATTGTGAAGTTCTCGAAAATTTCCGTGCCAATTATAAATTTCAAGCAAAGACAGCGCGTCTTGAGAGAGTTCAAATGGATGCTCGCGCCCCATTGCCAAACATTCCCTTTTTAATCCTGTTTGGAGTAAATCTTTAATTTTTTCTTTTTGGTATCTCAGCGGAACGGTTTCAAGGGTTAAGATATTCAAACGGTCGAAGAGATCAGCCCTAAAACTTCCCTTCGCAATCATTTCTTTGAGATTTTGCGAAGTCGCCGCAACGATTCTCGTATCCACGACTCGTTCGGCATTGCTTCCGACCCGGCGGATGCGTTTTTCTTCAACGGCTTTGAGCAATTTCGATTGAAGACCCACCGGAATTTCGCCGA
>JANLTD010001052.1:0-2408 GCA_031362765.1 Acidobacteriota bacterium
TTACACAGATTGGAACGATTCAACTGCGCGATTCGTCAGCTCGTTCGTTGTATCGTGCGATAACATTTCGCGTGAACACAATAAAAAAATGGGGACGTATCAACGCTTTTTACACGCTTTCAAAATCAACTTCCGATGATGATAACGAACGCGATGCGGGCGGTGTACTTTATGACAATCCTTATAATCTGCAGAATGAATACTATCTTTCAAACCTTGATCGGCGTCATCAATTCGTCGCGAATCCGGTATTCTTCCTGCCATATGGTTTTGAAGTTTCAAGTGCGATTCGTCTTCGTTCCGGTCGTCCGTTTGAAAGCCGGGTCGGTTCAGATCTGAATGGCGACGGCAATAGCAACGAACGACCGATCATCGTGCCCGGCGTTGAAAACAGACGTAATTATTTCATCAATCGTCCAGTTTTCGATCTTGATTTGCGCGCTCAAAAGAGTTTCAAGTTTGGCGAAAATCGCCGACTGTCATTCTCGGCTGAATTCTTTAATGTTCTCAATCGTTCAAATTTGCAGCTTAGCGGAACCGCCACAACAAATTATTGTGCGGTTTCAAATGCTCGTTGCGGACTTGATGGTATTACGAATCTGAATTTTGGACAAATAATTCAACAAACACCGACCGCTACAAATTTTGGCAAACTCAACTTAGCCGGATTAAATCCGGGAAGCCAGGTTTTCCAAATGCAGCTTGGAGCCAGATTCTATTTTTAGTTTTTCCTCACGGGGAAAAACATTTTACGGCACGCTTTCTTGTAAAGCGTGCCTTTTTTATTTGCTAATTCTGCTGCTATCGTGGAAAAATCTAGCTGATGCGGATTTTGCATATTTCATCGGCGAAGACTTTTGGCGGCGGCGAACGTCATTTAGTTGACTTGTGCCGCGGTTTGACCGAGCGCGGACACGAAGTTTTTGTTGTGCTTCGGCCGTCGAATGTTTGGCAGGAAAGGCTGGATTTTTTGCCGCCCGAAAATATTTTACACTCTTCGATCAGAAACGCTTTCGGAATTTTCAGCGCCCAAAAGATCGCGAATTTTGTAAATCGGAAAAATGTTGAGATCGTCCACGCGCACGTTGCACGCGATTATATTCCGGCGAGCCTTGTCTGCCGGATTTCAAAAAATGCTAAGTTCGTGCTGACGCGCCACGTTCTTTTTCCGATGAAATCTTTTAATAAGTTTGCTTTGCGAAATCTGACGCGGGCCATTGCCGTTTCAAATACCGTTGAAATGAATCTGCGGAATATTTTTCCCGCAGAAAAGATAAAAATTATCTCAAACGGCATCAATACCAAAACTTTGACCGACGAGAACCGCAAAAAACTACGCGAAGAGTTTCGTTTTCTGCACAATATTCCGTTTGACGCACAAGTTGTCGGCACGATCGGCGAACTTAAAGAATTAAAAGGTCAGCGCGATTTTGTGTTGGCGGCAAATGAAACAGCCAAAAGCAACGATAACTCATTTTTCGTCCTGGTCGGCAAGGATAATTCAAACAATCAGCAATTCCGACGCGACCTAAAACGCCTTGTCAAAGTTTTTAACTTAAAAGAACGGTTTTTGTTTCTCGATTGGGTTGAAGATATGCAGGCGCTTCTCGCCGCTCTCGATATTTTCGTGTCGGCTTCGCATTCCGAAAGTTTCGGTCTCGCAATTCTCGAAGCAATGGCGAATAAAACGGCAATTATCGCGACCGAAACCGAAGGCGCGAAAGAAATTTTGCGCGATCGTGAAACTGCGCTGCTCGTTCCAATGAAAGAACCTGTCGAACTCGCCAAGGCCATCGGAACTTTGCTGGACGACCGCGAAAAACGCGCGTTTCTTGCCAAAAACGCGCAAATTTTCGCCGAAAAGTATTTTTCTTTGGACGAAATGGTTGATAAAACCGAGAATTTATACCGGGAAATTTTGCAAAATCAGACGGAAAATACAAAAAAATAGGAAGAATTTCACTTTTTTTTCATTCAAAACGGTTTTTGATTGAAACAATACTGCTTTTATCTAAAACAAAGTTATTTTGCTTCGAATCACTGTGGGTTTGATCCGAAACAGAATGACTTTTTTCAGAGCAAATTGAGTTTGCTTCGAAGCAAAGAGATTTGGCTTCAGAGCAATGTGGTTTGGCTTCGAAGCAATGTGGTTTGGCTTCGAAGCACCGTGGTTTTGTTTCAGAGGCGAGAGATTTTGTTTCAGAGCAAAGTGGTGTCGCTGCGAAATAAAATTACTCGCAATCAAAACAAAATCATTAGCGAGCGGCATCAGAATTGGCGGACGAGGATAAAATTAGTGATTTACTGATGTTACGCGTTAAAATGACTTTGAGCCGCATTTAAGACAAAAATATAAAAGAATTTATACGCTTTTAACTTAGAAACTATGCAATAAAATAAAGGCGTTT
>JANLTD010000912.1:0-9807 GCA_031362765.1 Acidobacteriota bacterium
TGCTTTTTTACACAGCGATTCAGGCGCAAACTACGGTTTTTACATTTCAAGGTCGCCTTAGTGACAACAATCTTGCGGCAAACGGAACTTACGAAATGCAGTTTGCGCTATTTGATGCTGTTTCCGGCGGCAATCAAATTAGTCAGACTGTTTCAAATACAAATATTTCGGTGGTTAATGGAATTTTTACGGTCAACCTTGATTTCGGCGCAAATTCATTTTCAGGCGCGGACAGATATTTACAAATCGCGGTGCGCGTGGCGGGAAATCCGAATCCACACACGATTTTGAATCCGCGCCAATCGGTAACGAGTGCACCTTATTCGATAAAGAGTTTGTTTGCGCTAAGCGCGGATAATTCAACCCAACTCGGCGGCATTTTCGCCGATCAATATGTGCTGACCAATGATTCGAGATTAAGCGATTCACGCGACCCAAACGCCGGAAGCTCGTTTTATGTTCACAATCGCACAACGCAACAAGCAAGCACGAATTTCAATGTTTCGGGTAATGGCACGGCGAACATTCTCAACGCAACGACGCAATTCAACATCAATAATAATCGCGTTTTGAGTTCCGCCGGCACGGATAATTTATTTATCGGGATCAATTCAGGAACAAATAACACGGGTTTCAGTAATTCATTCGTCGGACGTTCAGCCGGAACAAACAGCACGTCGGGAAATTTCAATTCGTTCTTTGGCAACTTAACGGGCGGAAGCAATACAACGGGAAGCAATAACACTTTTTTGGGGCGCAACGCAGGCGCGGCAAACACAATCGGAAGCAACAACACAGCCATCGGCTCACTGGCAAATGTCGTCGGAAATAACCGCTCGTTTTCAACCGCGATCGGCGCGGGCGCGACCGTTGACGAAGACAACAAGATCGTGCTCGGCAGAAATAGCGGCGCGGATACGGTCAGCGTTCCCGGTGATTTAACGGTTAAAGGAAGCATCAGTATCACGAACGGCGTTTTTGTTCTGCCGCTCGACAATCAAGGCGCGACGCCGGTTTGCGCGGTCAGTTTCCCCGGTTCTTCGTCATTTGTGCTGAGTCATTGCTCGTCGAGCATCCGCTACAAAAATAATGTCGAAAATTTCACTTTCGGATTAAGTTTGCTAAATCGCCTGCGTCCGGTTACTTATACCTGGAAAGGCAACGGCGTGCACGACATCGGTTTTATCGCCGAAGAGGTTGCCGAGATCGAACCGTTGCTTGCTACATACAACGAAAAAGGACAAATCGAAGGCGTGAAATACGGACAAATCACGACTGTTTTAGTCAATGCCGTCAAAGAACAGCAGACGCAAATCGAATTATTAAAACAGCAAATCGAATTGATGAAAACGCTCGTTTGTTCACAAAATCCAAACGCCGAGATTTGCAAATAAAAACAAAAAATAAGGAGAAAATATATGTTAAAAAAATCTATTTCAATCGCCGTACTAATCGCTTTAGTCAATCTTCTCGGGGTCGTTTCGGCTTTCGCCAAATCAAACACGGAAAACGAGTTGCGTCTCGCAACAAAGGTTAAAGAAAACATCGAAAAGCTCGGCACGGGCGAGCAGGCAAAGGTCAAAATCACGCTCAAAGACAAGTCGAAAATTGAAGGCTACGTCAGCCAAATCAGCGCAGATTCATTTACGGTAACAAATTCCAAAACCGGACTAGAAACGATGGTTGATTATTCGCAAGTCAAAAAAGTAAAAGGCAGCAATCTTTCGACGGGCGCACGCATTGCGATCGGCGTCGGGATCGGTTTGGCAATTTTGGTAATTGTCGTGCTTGCCAGTCGAAAGATTTGCAGCAATGCGCTTTGTCAGTAAAACAGGGAGAAATTTTATGTTGAGTAAAGGACTGTTTTTATTCGCCGCGTGTCTTTTGACGGCAATGGGTTTTATTCATTCATATCTCGGCGAAAAATTTATGTTCAGCCGTTTGTTTGCGGTGCGCGATCTCCCGCTTTTTCGCCGTCACCGGAGATTTACCGAACGGGTTTTGCGGTTTGCGTGGCACATTACAAGTCTTGCGTGGTTTGGTTTTGCCGCGTTGCTTTTTCTGATGAGTTTTGGCAATACGGCTTTGTTTGGGCTTGTGATTGCGGCGACACTCTTTGTTCACAGCATTGTCATTGTCGCAACGTGCGGCGTGCGTCATCCGGCGTGGTCTTTATTTCTTTTGGCGGCGTTTGCCGTCTGGTTTGCGGGTTGAATTTTGCGCATTCGAACGAAGAAATTCCAAACTGGAAAGAAGCAAAAAGAATGCTTTTTGAACACGGCAGAATCATTTCGTTTGAATAAGAATTTTTAGAAGGAGAAATAATTATGTTGAACTATTATCGTAAATCGGCTGAGATCATTGAACTGGCGAATGCTTTTGAAAATTGCACTCTGCCGCCCGAAAAATTAACGCACCAGGTTTATTTGACGATCGCTTTTTGGTATCTGTTTTTCAATTCGCCGATCGAAGCGCAATCGTTAATTCGCAACAGCATCAGGCGATATTGCTTTGAACACAACATCGCTTCGACCGAGACGGGCGGCTCTCACGAAACTTTAATGCTTTTTTGGGTTCAAATGGTCAGTTTTTATATGAGCAGATTCGGCGCGAAATGTTCTTTTCTCGAACTTGCCAACGGCGTGATCCGGTATTTCAAAGACGCGGATCTCCCATTCAGATTTTACAGCCGCGAATGTCTCTTTTCAGAAAAAGCGAGAATCGAATGGTTGGAACCGGACTTGATTCGGCAATCTGAAAAACCGGCGGCGGTTATTAATTAAAAAGGAGAAACAACAAAATGAAAAAATTATACGGCTTTTATCTGACGATTATTTTTACGACCGTTTTATTGCCCGTCGGAATTCGCGGGCAAGTCAGCAGCGGCGGAAGTTTTAGGCTTGAGCAAACATCTCTCGCAGGCGGCGGCGCAACCGACAGCGCCGGCGGAAACTTCAAGATCGAAGGAACTATCGGTCAATCTGCCGCCGGAACACGTTCAAATATTTCGCCCTTTAATACGCAAAACGGGTTTTGGACATCGGCGCCGCTTGTGCCAACTGCCGCCGAAGTCACGGTCGGCGGACAAATAACAACCGCA
Organism: Acidobacteriota bacterium; assembly: GCA_031362765.1. Taxonomy (GTDB): domain Bacteria; phylum Acidobacteriota; class Blastocatellia; order Pyrinomonadales; family Pyrinomonadaceae; genus JAFDVJ01. The sequence goes on from JANLTD010000912.1 coordinate 3,101, forward strand.
AACGGTTTCGGAATAAGAAATGTGTCAGTAACTTTGACCGAAGCAAACGGCGCGGTGCGCACGGTTTTAAGCACGACATTTGGTTATTACCGGTTCAATGAAATTGCCGCCGGTCAAACCGTTGTGATCAGCGCGCGTGCAAAACGATTTGATTTTGGACAACCGACGCAGGTTGTTTTGGTCAATGACGACACCACCGGCATCAATTTTATCGCTAACGAAAGATGAGTCGGCAGTGGATGGATATTTCTGACTGTGAAAAATGGCGGAAAAGTGTAAAAATGCAAGAAATATCCGCCAAACATCGGGCGCGTGCGGTCGGCATTCCGCTCAATATTTGCAACAGTTTGGCGCGTGAGGAATTTATGAAAAACATATTGGGAATTTTACTGGCAGCGATCTTTGGGTTTTTGAGTTTGTTTCATATTTACTGGGCGATTGGCGGACGCTTTGGGAGTTCGGTGACAATCCCGCAGGTCGGCGGCGCACCGGTCTTTACGCCGTCGCCGTTTGCCACTATTTTAGTTGCGGCCGCATTATTGGCGGCGATGCTGACCGTTTTGGGACAAATCGGTTTTCTTGGCGAAATAATTCCCCGATGGATTTTTCGCTGGGCGACGCTCGGGCTTGCCGCGTTGTTTTTTCTTCGTTCGATCGGCGAATTCAAACTGGTCGGATTTTTCAAACAAGCGAGTGATTCGGGCTTTGCTTTTTGGGACACTTTTCTGTTTTCGCCGCTTTGCCTGTTCATCGCCGTCGTTGCCTTTTTTATCAGCTTTAAGAAATGAAAACCTATGAAAACGATCAAACCCGAAAACGCTAAATTTGTCGCCGTTGTCAATGATGTCAAAGAACTACGCCTGATCGGACAAGCAAACCTTGATTTTTGGAACCGGCAGCTTGCCGATAAACCGTTTCAAGCCTTTGATAACAATGGTTTGGCAGAGATCACAATTTCAGCAACCGAACTTGTTTGGAAAGGCTTTCGCTTTAATGAACTGACGATTTTTTTAACGATTGCGGAGAAGAATGATCCAAACAAACAATCGGGAGTTTTTCTTCTCCACGCTTTTAATTCCAATCGTTTTTTTGCTTTCTGCGAGCGAGCTTTTTTCTCGACACCGTATTATTTCGGCAAGATCAGTTTGAATGAAACCGTGCCTTGTTTGATGGATACCCGGGCAAATAATCAAAGTATTTTCAAGGCTGAAATGAGATGCGCAGAGCGCGAGTTTGACGAAGAAAACGAATATTGGGCAGGCGCAGTTTTTTTGCCGCGATCGAAAGGCGAAAAATATTTTATTGCAAAATTGTCCGGCAAGTCGAAAATTTGCCGGTTTGATAAATCAGATCGGGTTGAATTAAAAAGCGATGCGAAATATTCTATTTTCGATTCGCTTATCAATTCAGACTTTGCGGGGAAAGAATGGCGGATGCGAAATAATGCGTTTCACGCCAAATCAAAAACATATTTAGTTGAAAAAGGTTAAAAACCGGAGAGTATTTATGAGATTAGAGCCCATTGAAAATCCAACAAGTCTCTTTTTGAAAATAGCTTACTGGTTTAGCAAGCGCCAATATGGCAAAGTGTTGTCGCCTTTGAAAATTATCTATTCGCGGCAATCGGCGTTGCTTTCGGTTGCGATGAAGATCGTAAAATTTGAGGAAAAGCAAAATTCTTTGTCGTCCGATTTGCGGCTCTTTGTCAAAATTGCCGCAGCGGTGCAAAACGGTTGCAGTTTTTGCACTGATATTGCGCTTGCGCAGGCTGTCAAAGGCAAAATCGGGACGGAAAAGTTTAATGCTCTTTTGAACGAAGGCGTTTCTAAACAAACGGCTTTCAACGAAAAGGAATGCGCGGTTTTCGATTTTGTCAAAGAATATGCAGAAAAGAAAAAAGTTTCCGACGAAACTTTTGCCGAACTCCAAAGACTGTTTAGCGAAACGCAAATCGTTGAAATTATTGCTATCAATGCGATTGAACAATATTTCAATGCCTTGGCGATTCCGTTGGAAATTGAATCGGATGGATTGCAAAAATTTGCTTTGAAAAAAATATGACAACTATGAGTGAAAAAGAATATTCGGTAAGAAATGCAAAACCTGTTGAATTTGCGGAAATTGGAAAATTAATGGTTCAGGTCTATTCGCAACTGGATGGATTTCCAAAGGAATCCGAACAACCGGACTATTATAAAATGCTCGCCAATATCGGAGAATTGACCAATCAACCCGAAGCAGAACTTTTGGTAGCAGTTTCCGCCGAAGACAAAATAGCCGGAGGCGTGGTTTATTTTGGCGATCTGAAATATTACGGCTCAGGCGGAACGGCTACCAAAGAACAAAATGCTTCCGGTTTTAGATTATTAGCTGTTGACCCTTCAATTCGAGGAAAAGGAATCGGCAAACTTTTGGTGGTGGAATGTATCAGAAAAACTAAAGCTAATAAACTTTCGCAGGTGATTATCCATACCACAATGGCTATGCAAATAGCCTGGAAAATGTATCAAAATCTGGGTTTTAAAAGATCGGAAGATTTAGATTTTAAGCAAGGAGAACTTCCTGTATTTGGTTTTAGGTTATTACTTTAATCCGAATGACAGAAGCACCAAATAATATGAATACGACAATCAAAACAGATGTAATTATCGTTGGCGCAGGGCCGACCGGGCTTTCGTTGGCGTGTCAATTTTTACGTTACGGCGTGGATTTTGTCATTGTTGACAAAAAAGAAACTGTGACACCATTTTCAAAAGCGCTCGGGGTTCACGCCCGGACGCTGGAAATTTACGAACAGATCGGGCTTGCCGAAAAAGCCGTCGCGCAAGGCACCATTGCGGGAAAAGCCCGGATTCTCGAAGGCGGCGAGGTGAAAGGCGAAGTTGATCTATCGAGTGTCGGGAGAGGATTGAGTCAGTATCCGTATATGCTTGTTCTTGAGCAAAGCAAAAATGAACAGTTGCTCTACGAATATCTGCAAGCGCACAGCAAAGAAGTTTTGTGGCAGAGCGAACTTGAAAGTATTTCGCAAGATGAAAATGGTGTGACGGCAAATCTCAAATCGGCGGACGGCGCATCGCGAAGCGTTGAGGCAAAATATCTGGTCGGATGCGACGGCGCAAAAAGTCCGGTCAGACATTTACTCGGTTTGAAGTTTGAAGGCAGCACCTTTGAACGAACCTTTTACGTTGCCGATGCGCAGATTGAGTGGAAATTCAGCCACGATGCTTTGCATGTTTGTTTGGCAAAACATTCGGTCGTTGCCTTTTTCCCGATGCCGGGCGAAAATCGTTACCGCATTGTCGGCGCATTTCCCGAAGAATTTGCCAAAGACGAAGGCGATATCCTTTACGAAGAAATCGAACAGCGCATCAAGCAAGAAGCCGAAATCGAACTCGATATTTCGCACGTTAATTCGTTTTCGACCTACAAAGTCCACACTCGTCACGTCGAAAATTTCCGGAGGGGAAGATGTTTTCTGGCAGGCGATTCTGCTCATGTTCACACGCCCGCCGGCGGACAAGGAATGAACACGGGAATTCAGGACGGCTATAATCTGGCGTGGAAATTGGCGTTTGTTTTGCAAGGGAAAGCGGGCGAAAAGATCCTGGAAACTTACAATGCCGAAAGGCTCGAAAATGCCGAAAATCTCTTAAAAACAACTGATCGAATATTTAACTTTTTGGTAGGCGAAGATTGGTTTGTCAATCTGATTCGGCTGCACGTTTTTCCGCAATTAATGGGACGCGCGCTCAGTTTTGAATCGGTCAGAAAAGAGTTTTTCAAACGGCTTTCGCAAATCGGCATCAATTACCGTCGACACGCTTTGAGTGAACATCGGGGCGATGATGATTTTAAGATCAAAGCCGGCGACCGTCTGCCATATTTTTTGGTTGAAGGCGTGGGTATTTACGACCTTTTGCGCGAACCGAAATTTCACCTGCTTATTTTCTCTGACGGCGAGAGCAACTTTCAGGCAATCAAAGACGAAATCGAAAATAATTATAAAATTTCGGTTGATTTTTCCGTTCTCACCATCCACCCGCACATAGCCGAGATCTTCGGACACGATGAGCCTTTCTGTGTGCTGCTCAGACCGGATAATTACATCGCATTTATTTCGCGGGAAACTGTGCCAGAAGCTTTGCAAAATTATCTGAACAAGATCATATCTTAACGGGAAGCCTCTAAAGCCTCCCCGTTTTTTTGTCGGCTGATAGCGGCGGAGCTAAAAGCTGCGGCGAAACAGATATGAAAGTTTGATGAAAAATGTGCGGTTTAGTTGTAAAAACCCGGTCTGCTGTTGTCCAAAGGCGTAACCTTTGTAAGTATAGTTGTCGTTGTAGCCAATATAGAGAGCCTTGCCCGGACTCGGTGTCCAGCCAAACGTGTATTGCCCGAAAATTCGACTGTTCAAAGTGTTGTAGTCGATCCGCGCTTTGATATTTACAAATCTGGAAAATTGATACGCCGAGCGCAAAGAAAAAATATTTGAATCATATGCAAGCAATTCCGTATCATTCCGTCTAAGTCTCGATTTGCTGTATTCTAAGTCAAGACCGAGCTTGTCGGTTGGCTTAAAGTCACCGCTCAAACTAAAATCGAGGCTCGTTCCTGCTCCCGGATCAAGCGGAGCATTTTGCCCCAGTAAGATCGCGGCCGGGCTGACGCGAGGAAATCTTCTTCCGCCCCCAAAATCAAAGTCAAAACTATTCTTAAATAAACTGAAATTTGAACTTAGAGCGATTCGCTTATTAATTTGTTTGAAGAAAAAGGCAAAACCGCCATATTGAAACTCTTCGCGGCTCGGAAGTTCAAAGAATGCTCCGGTCTGGGCGGCATTTCTCTTCGCCCCAAATTCATCCTCGTAAATTTTTTCGGGTCCGATTGAAAAACCTCCTCCTATCTGCGTGTTGCCTTTGACGCTCAGGTTTAAGTTGGCATCCATGCCCCAGCCTTGAAAACGACCGGCGAAATCATTGCGAACGCCAAAACTTACGTTCAGGTTTTTACGGATGATAAATGCTTTCGGTGTCGGGTCGGAACTCAAGTTTCCATACACGAAGTTCTGCATCGAATTGGTTCTTCGGGTAAAGCCCATATCCGCCCGAAATCTATTGGATGTTCCGTCTCCGCCAAATCCCCAACCATAATTTTTCGCGTTAAAATTATACTGATAGTTATAGCTGACGCCATTTCCGGTTTGATAATATGCGTTATCGGTATTTGGATCATAAAAGTAATTCTTCGAGGTTGATCCTAAAATCTGCGCCCGAAATTCAGAACTTTTATTGATCTTCCAACGACCGTCAAATCCGGCGAGTTGATTATGTTTTTCAGGGTAATTGTAGGTTGTCGCCAGAAATCCGATATTTGATTCCGCGCCAATATCGCGTTTGAGCCGGATCACACCGACATATGCTTTTTTAGCCTGAGGATTAAAAAGCGGATCGTCAATTGCTCCGAAAATCCCAAAGGAATTCTTTCCGACCTTGCCCGTTAATTTGAGCGCGATATCAGGATTTTCAACCCGGCGCGTATAAACCGCTTGAATCGGTGTTCGGAAAATGTCAACTCCTTCGAGGAAAAAAGGCCGTTTTTCAGAAAAGAAAATTGGAAAACGCTGATTGGCTTCAACGACCGGAGCATCGGCTTCGGTATCGGCAAAATCAGGGTTATACGCCGCATCAAGCGTAATATTGGGCGTAATGCTAAATTTTGCCGTGAATCCAAAATCAGGCTCGATCGCCGGATTTGAGAATCTTGTCTGGCTGACGCGTTTGCCTGTTTCTTTCAGCGTAACGGTCGGAATTATCTCCAAAGTTCTTTCGGTTTTGATCTCATCTAAACCCGTTATCTTCCCAAATTTATTTAAGAATCCCGGAACCCCGCGCGGAAGCGGCACCCAGGAATCAAATTCATCATTAAGGCGGTCAATGTTTCGCGCGACATTAAACCCCCAGAATTTTCCTTTTCCGGCTGTATATCGCAGAGACTTGAACGGAATTTTGACTTCGACCGACCAACCCCAATCTTCGATCACGCCTTTCGATTCCATCACCACATCAACCGAATAATCCTGACCTTGACCTTCGGTAATTATTCCGTCCTGTTGAATCCCGAGCGGATTAAAACCAAAAACATATGACCGCCGCTGATCATCGTAAGTGTCGAGCCAAAAACGAACATTATCTTCGCCGAAAACGCTGTCGCGTTGGGTGACGGTTGCCCGAATTTTGTCTTTTTCATCCCAGCATTTAAATGCCACATAGAAATTTTTTTCATCGTAGCCAATATAAACTTCGGTTGGCTTTGAAGCCGCCACATTATCACCCGGACTGGTCTGGATCAAGTCTTTGAAAACTGCCGCCTGCTTCCAAATTTCCTCATCTACTTTTCCATCAATAACCGGCAAAGCCGAAAACTTTGGAACCGTAACCGGTTTGCGAATGGTATTTACTAAACTTTCGGAAGTTGAATTATCAATTGTTGGCGTTGTGTTTGTCGTTGGCAATGTGGACTGCGAATAAACTGAAAATGTGTAAAATAACGTTAACAAAATTGGAAATAGCCTTTTCATTAGTACCTCGTATCCAGGGGAAAGCTAATTGTTGAAGTTTTTACAAAGTTGAAATTCTTTGCTTATGGCTATCTAACGCGCTGTTTTATCAAATGGTTTCAAAGTTGAAATCTTTATATGCAAAAAA